>NZ_JACJPZ010000027.1:0-64294 GCF_014696335.1 Dolichospermum sp. FACHB-1250 | reverse complement strand
GATTTACTGTTTCTCAAATGCCTTTTTTCACTTTATATGTTTGTTTTGATGCTCTCTTTAATTTTTTCTCTACGTAATTTACCTCTGTGACAGTTTGGGGTGCGGAATGTGGGCTAAAAAAGATTTTAGCAGTTTTTCAGTGTCAAACAAAAAAAGTGGGGGATGATAGCGCGATCGCACTATCATCCCCCACCTCAGAGTCACTGATTAAGTGAACCAATTACTCATTAAACAAGAGAGAAATTACTAGCAGTCAGAGTGGGAACAGTAGCGAGAATAGCAAACTCACCACCAGTACCAAAGCCCGCAGCCGCGCCATTTTGGTTGTAGTAAAGACTACCACTGCTAGAGCTATAAACAATCAGCCCGTTACTAGTACCCGCCAAAACATCATCTTCAACCACAGCAAACTCGCTTGCTACGCTGAATCCTTGACCGACAACACTGGTAACAGAAGCGAATACAGACTTACTCAACGATATTTGGTCACTACCGATACCAAAGTCTTGGATAGTATCTAGACCTTGACTAGCTACAGTGAACGCAACATTGCCTTCAAAGCCGAAGACATCATTACCAGCACCACCAGTCAGAATGTCATTACCAGCGCCACCAACCAGAGTATCATTACCAGCACCACCAGTCAGAATGTCATTACCAGCACCACCAACCAAGCGGTTATCTAGGTCATTGCCGATAATTCTATCTGCTCCAGCACCAGCAATCACGTTTTCCATGGCATTGGCGGCAGTTAATGTCAGTTTTGAACCATTAGTAACCAGGGTTTGAGTAGTGGTAATGCCTAGATTTAGGCGGATTGCTGCGGTTGTACCAGTGAAGTCAATGGTATCTTGACCACCTACTACTGCTTCTGTAATGGTGTCAGCACCGAGGCTAGTTGTGGTAATGGAGAACAAATAAGTATCATTTCCTGTACCACCCAGCAAAGTGTCGTTACCGGCACCACCAATCAGGGTATCATTTCCTGTACCACCCAGCAAAGTGTCGTTACCGGCACCACCAATCAGGGTATCATTTCCTGTACCACCATCAAGGGTGTTATCACCACTGTTACCTGTGATGGTGTTATCTAGTCCGTTTCCAGTGCCGTTAATGGCTGTATTTCCAGTCAGGGTCAGGTTTTCTACATTTTCGCTCAGAGTGTAAGTAACAGATGATTGTACTAAATCTCTACCTTCACCATTTGCTTCCGTAATCACATCACCTGCGTTGTCAACAATATAAGTGTCGTTACCTGCACCACCAATCAGGGCATCTGCTCCAGTACCACCATTGAGGGTGTTATTACCACTGTTGCCAGTCAGGGTGTTATTGAGGGTATTACCAGTTCCATTCAGGTCGGTAGTTCCTGTAAGAACTAGGTTTTCTACATTGGTTGCCAGCGTGTAAGTTACAGATGATCGAACAGTATCTATTCCCGCATTAGCAGCTTCAGTAATGGTATTAGTTAAGGTACTAATGATATAAGTATCATTACCAAAACCACCTCGTAGAGTATTTGTTCCTGCACCACCATCAAGGGTATCGTTACCAGCACCAGCAGTAATAGTGTCATTGCCTGTGCTACCAGTAGCGTTGAGAGTTCCCAAGAAGGTAGCAAAATCGAAGCTCTCAAAGTTTTGAACTACCAGTCCAGAAATACCGCTTAATTGATTGCTAGTATTGGCAATATTGGCAACATTCAATGTTAAAGCGGTTGACGCTGTTCCTCCAGATATTACTAAGGTATCTGTGCCTATGCCACCATCGAAAAGGTCATTTTGTCCGGCGTTAGCAATAGTTGAAGTGATAGTATCATTACCTCCATTACCCAAAATTCGATCTGGGTTAGTAGTGGCTGTGAGACTATTGTTACCACTTGTACCATTGATTAGATTGTAGACACCAAACATGGTTTGGTACATGAGGTCATAGATTACGGTATTGTCCAAGGTGCTAGGCAACTTTTCGGCATTCATCCCATAGGCTTTGGCAACAATGCTACCGGGGAAATCAGGAGTACCGACCCAAGCTACACCGAAGTTACCCATCGCTCCATCTATGCTGCTTTTAGCTGCAAAGGGTTTCCAAGGTGCTTCTGCTGTACCTGTGCTGCCGTTAACACCATCCAAAACTGCCTGATTCGTATTAGTTGTAGTGGGGTTAACACGAATAAATGGCGCACTAGGCTCAGTATTTGCCAGTGCGGGGTTGTTGGGGGTAAAGTTGCCAGCGGGACGGGTGTAAGGCTCAAATTGGAATACTTGCAATCCGCCAGCATCGCTATCTGCAGCTGTAATCACCAAAGTATTAGGGTCTTGAGTGTTGACGTAATCCATGGCTACACCGATCGCTGCATCAGCCCGGCGAACAGCTTCAATAGTGCCAACTGCATTATTGTTATTCGCAAAGTTGTCGCTACCTTCCTCCTCCACTACCACAAAGAAACCATCAGAGTCTTGACTGAGGATTTTTAAAGACGCATCCAGCATCTCTGCCACCGTGGGCGCAGTAGCTAAATATAAAGGCTGAGGATTGGCACTATTGAGTCCTAGTGCTTCTTCAGTGCGATCATTAAAAGTGTGGTTAGCAGCAAAAACTCCCAGTAACTTCGTAGAAGCAGTCGCACTTGCCACAGCAGTATTCATTTGCTCTTCCGTGTAAACCACACTATAACCCAAAGACTTTGCTAAATCAATCAGGTTAGTAGTGGGGCGATCTTCAGCATCAGCAAAAGCAGCATCAATTTCGGCAGTAACGTGGAAGCCAGTAGTACCCTTAGGTAGTAGATAAACCTCACCCCCCGCCATGATGACTTGAGTGCCAGAGCGAATTACCTGTTCAGCAATTTCAGCCGTCTTCTCACGGGCGCGGATGTTATTGCCAACACGATTAGTAGTGGCAGCAGCAAAAGCGGCCGTTCCAGGCTCACCAATATGACCCGATTGAATAAGAGCAGTTGCTTTACCAGCAGCGATCGCCTCTTCCAAAATTGTGTAGCCAACTTTACCAGAAGCAGGAGTAATCATAGATTGGTCTTCATTCAAGCCAAAAGACTCATTGAATACCTTCACACCATTAGCATGAGTGACAGCCCCGGCATTGGAAGTACCAGTTAACTGGTTTTCCATGTGTCCTAAATAGACACCAGCATTTGACATCTTATCCCAGTTGAGCCTACCATCAGGACCTAAATCAACATTACGGGTTGTCATGTAATGAGAAGGACTAGTACCATCTGGATGGATAAAAATCACATTCCCAGTTAACTTGGTAGCCTTGGGAGCAGGTGTGGGGTCAGGATTCCGAGATACCAATTCAACATTAAACAGAGTCTCGTACATCAACTCATAAATCTTAGTATTGTCTAAAGTAGCAGGTAATTTATCTGCATTAAGGCCATGAGCTTTAGAAACAATTGAACCACTAAAATCCGGTGTACCCGCCCAAGCAACACCAAACCCAAACACATCACCATCAGCATCAGTCGCAGCGACAAAAGGTAAAGTATTAGCTCCCGTTTGACCGTCTAAAGGTACATTGCGAGCAGTCGTAGTCGGATTATTATTAATATTACCTAAACTTGTTCCAGGAATACGAGGATCAACTACTTGTAAACCACCAGCATCACTATCAGCAGCAGTCACCATCAAAGTATTGGGATACTTATTAATAAAGTCCATTGCTACACCAATAGCCGCATCCGTACGGCGCAATCCCTCTAAAGTCCCAGCAGCATTGTTATTATTCCCGAAATTGTCCGTACCTTCCTCCTCCACAATAGCAATAGAACCATTCTGGAAATTAGGGTGTTTTTCCATCAACTTCTGAGTTACACTCAGCATCTCAGCAATAGTCGGTGCCGTAGCCACATATAGTGGTAAATTGTTCGCCGCTAAAACCTCCTCAGGGCGATCATTAAAAGTATGAACAGGTGCAAATACACCCAACACTTTAGTTGGAGCTACAGGCAAAGCCAGCAAAGCATTGAGTTGGTCCTCATTGTAAACAACCGTATAACCTTTACTCTTTGCCAGTTCAATCAAGTTTTCCGTAGGGCGTATTAAAGAATTAGTGCTTAAAGCATCGAGTTGAGCCGCAGTACCGTGAAAACCATTTGTACCAACCGGCAAAAGATTCAGTTCACCACCACCCATGATAAAGTCAACACCTGAGTTAATTACCTGTCTGGCAATTTCCGCAGCTTGAGCGCGAGGTACAGTGATACTTCCATTAGCGTTAGTAATTTGCTGAGTCTTAGCAACAAAAGCAGCAGTACCAGGCTCATAAATCGCCCCAGATTGAACTAAAGCAGTAACCTTACCTGCATCTCTAGCTTCTTCAACAATAGTTTTGGTAGTCCCAGAAAGAGATGTAATCGCTAAATTCCCTAATTCATAACCAAAAGACTCCGCATAAACCTTAACACCCGTAGCGTGAGTCACAGCACCAGCATTAGATGTGCCGCCCAACTGGTCTTCCATATGACCCAGATACACACCAGCATTAGACATCTTGTCCCAATTCAACCGTCCATCAGGACCCTTATCTACAAATCTTGCAAAAGCATAATGAGATGGACTAGTTCCATCTGGGTGCATGAAAATAACATGATTACCTGTTGTCATAAAACCTCTTAATCGCTTAATTTAGTTTTTGCAAGTAACACTTAGATAATCATACGTATGTTAAAAACAGCCACCACAACAAGTTAAGAACAATTTATCTATTTCCTAAATTTCTTGATTTTGATCATAAGTATTTATCTATATAATAAATTTCCAGCACCTTGCACAACTCACTAGTACAGTAGCAGCAATCATAAAAACAGTAAGTTATTTTAAAAAAATCCCACAGATTAAACTCTATAGAAAGTAGTACAATCATCCGTGATGCCAGTCGAGAATCACAGAAAAACATAACACCATAAAGCAAAAGTTCAAATAAATCTTGTAATCTACTTCATTCATAAAACCAGTCAACAGACTAAAACCACCAACAGCAATCATTTCTAAATCTCCAAACCACTCCCTCATCAACTTCCACACAGAGTAAAAAGTCAGCTTTAGCCAGAAATATTTCTCCTTATGCTGCCGAAACAACTCAATTAATTAACTCTCCACCGTCGGGCATTTGCTTCTGGATCATAACTCAAACTAATGTTTCCCTAATTGTTGCAAATTATGTATTAATTTATCAAATTCTTGTGAAATTCTAATTTTTAGTTGCCAGTTGTTAGCTAAAGTCTTCTGCTTCTACCGTTAAAAAAAAATTTAGCAGTTTTTCAGCATCAAACAAAAAAAAGTGGGAGATGATAGCGCGATCGCACAACCTAAGAATCGCCACCTAAAAATCATCCCCACCTCAGAAAGCACTGATTAAGTAAACCAATTACTCATCAAACAAGAGAGAAATTACTAGCAGTCAGAGTAGGAACAGTAGCGAGAATAGCAAACTCACCACCAGCACCAAAGCCCGCAGCCGCACCATTTTGGTTATAGTAAAGACTACCACTGCTAAAGCTATAGACAATCAGCCCATTACTAGTACCTGCCAAATCATCATCTTCAACCACAGCCAACTCATTTACCACACTAGTCAAAGAAGCGAATACAGACTTACTCAACAATATTTGGTCACTACCGACACCAAAATCTTGGATAGTATCTACACCTTGACTAGCTACAGTAAACGCAGCATTCCCCACCAAGCTAAAGACATCATTACCAGCACCACCAGTCAAAACGTCATTACCAGCCCCACCAGTCAAAACATCATTACCAGCACCACCAACCAGAACATCATTACCAGCACCACCAACCAAGCGGTTATCTAAGTCATTGCCGATAATTCTATCTGCTCCAGCACCAGCAATCACATTTTCCATAGCATTCGCAGCATTCAATGTCAGTTTTGAACCATTAGCAACCAGAGTTTGAGTAGTAGTAACGCCTAGATTTAAGCGGATTGCTGCGGTTGTACCAGTGAAGTCAATAGTATCTTGACCACCATCAACTGCTTCCGTAATGGAGTCAACACCTAAGCTAGTTGTGGTAATAGAAAACAAATAAGTATCATCACCCGCACCACCAACCAAACTATCATTACCCACACCACCAATCAGAGCATCTGCACCAATTCCACCATTGAGGATATTATTACCACTGTTACCTGTAATAGTATTATCCAAGCCGTTGCCAGTACCGTTAATGTTAGCCGTGCCGGTGAGAGTCAGGTTTTCCATATTGGCACTCAGAGAATAAGTAACAGATGATTGGACCAAGTCCGCACCTTCATTCAACGCTTCCGTAACTACATCAAGTACGTTGTCAACAATGTAAGTATCATTGCCCACCGCACCAACAAGAGTGTCCTTACCAGTACCACCATTGAGGATATTATTACCGCTGTTACCTGTAATAGTGTTATCCAGACTGTTACCAATACCGTTAATGTTATTTATTCCCGTGAGAGTCAGGTTTTCCACATTGGCACTCAGAGTGTAAATAACAAATGATTGGACTAAATCCGTACCTTGATTAGCTAATTCCGTTACTACATCACCTATGCTGTCAACAACATAAGTGTCATCTCCTAAACCACCAATCAAAGTATCATTACCAGCACCACCATCCAGGATGTTATTCCCACTATTACCTGTGAGGTTGTTACTTAAACTATTACCAGTAGCATTGATATTACCGCCGCCAGTAAGAGTAACTCTTTCTACATTGTTACCCAGACCGTAACTAACAGATGATTGGACTAAATCCGTACCTTCATTCAGATATTCAATGATGGTGTCAGTGTTTGTATCAATTATGTAAATGTCATTTCCTGTACCACCAACCAGGATATCTACTCCAGCACCACCGTTGAGAGTATCGTTACCAGCTTTGCCATCAATGTAATCGTTATTTGCAGTCCCCACAAGATTATTGTTACCAGCATTACCAATGATTTCGTTGAGGTCATTAACGTTGATAGTCAAAACCTTCTCAAAAGTCAAACCATCATTATCGCTAGTTCTCACCCGGATGCTGTAACTGGATTGAGATTCAAAATCTGGAGAAGCGTTAATTTGCAGTTGATTTCCACTAATAGTGAAAGCACTGTTATCAATATCACCATCCCCTGCAACTAAGCTATAGGTAAAAGTGTCACCTGTATCTGGGTCTGTACTGATGAGATTACCAACCACTGTACCACTGGGTTGACCTTCATCAATTGCAGTAGTGTCAGTAGTATTATCATAAAACAAATCCGTCGGTGCTTCATTAACGTCATTAACGTTAATAGTTAAAGCCTTCTCAAAGAATAACCCACCTTGATCCTCAGTTTTGACTCTAATGCTGTAACTTGTTTGGCTTTCAAAGTCAAATACAGTATTAGCTATAAGTTGATTATCAACAATGGCAAATAAACTATTATCAGTGTCACCATCCCCTGTAACTAAGCTATAAGTAAAAGTGTTTCCTGTATCTGAGTCTGTACTGATGAGATTACCAACTACACCATCTGTCTGTCCTTCATCAATTGCAGTAGTGTCAGTAGTATTATCATAAAACAAATCCGTCGGTGCTTCATTAACGTCATTAACGTTAATAGTTAAAGCCTTCTCAAAGAATAACCCACCTTGATCCTCAGTTTTGACTCTAATGCTGTAACTTGTTTGGCTTTCAAAGTCAAATACAGTATTAGCTATAAGTTGATTATCAACAATGGCAAATAAACTATTATCAGTGTCACCATCCCCTGTAACTAAGCTATAAGTAAAAGTGTTTCCTGTATCTGAGTCTGTACTGATGAGATTACCAACTACACCATCTGTCTGTCCTTCATCAATTGCAGTAGTGTCAGTAGTATTATCATAAAACAAATCCGTCGGTGCTTCATTAACGTCATTAACGTTAATAGTTAAAGCCTTCTCAAAGAATAACCCACCTTGATCCTCAGTTTTGACTCTAATGCTGTAACTTGCTTGGGCTTCAAAATCAAATACAGTATTAGCTATAAGTTGATTATCAACAATGGCAAATAAACTATTGTCAGTGTCACCATCCCCTGTAACTAAGCTATAAGTAAAAGTGTCACCTGTATTTAAGTCCGTGCTAGTTAGATTACCAATTACACCATCCGTTTGATTTTCCGCAACTGTACTAGTGCTGAGAATTAAATTAGTCGGCGCTTGGTTAAAATCAGCAATAGTCAGGACTGCTGTGGGTTGCTGTGTACCTACAGATGTGCCACCACTGGAGTTTACCAAACTCAGATTGACAGTTTCGCTAAACTCAATCACATTATCGCCCGCAATCGGAATCTGTACATCCTTATAACTTTCACCCGGTGCAAAAGTAACAGTAATGGCACTGTTGATATAGTCCGTTTGGTAAGCTTTGTAAGTATCAGGATTAAAAAGTGCCTGTAATTGTCCACCCTGTACCAATTCCCCAGTAATACTGTAGTGTGCCTGAGTATCAAGCAAAAACCAACCAGGTCCAAGAATATCTTGAGCATCAATAATCCCCGATGATTCCTCATCTTGAGTCAAAAAGTTAGAACCACCAGAAAGGAAGCGATTTGGGTCATGTTGCGCTATTAATTTCAAGGTGTCGGTGGCAATGTTATACTGCCAAATTTTGCCAATATGGGCATTGTTCCCCACATCCTCCTGAAGCAGGATGTTACCATACTTGTCTATGGTCATATTATCCAACATCTTCTGTCCTTCAGTACCATCCAGAACCGCCTCAATAGTACCGCCTAACTCTGGATTAGTTGGATCATCAAAGCGCAGTCTCCACAAGCGACTAGGACTACTAAATGAATTAGTAGTGACAAAGTAGAAATCTCTCAGGTTAGATGGATCCCAATGTCCATCTTCAGGACGTAAGAAAGCCGTAACCCCAGCCGCTACACTCCCGGTTTCCAGTACTGCCCCTGTTGTATTTTGAACCTTGCCTAAGTCCGCCAATGTAAATCTGCTTCCCAACGCTAAGTTAGTTGTATTAGTTTCGCTTGCTAATCCAGTAACAGCAATTCCATACAGCTTACCGTTGTTTAATCCCGCTTTGTCAATCTCCGTTCCTGTGTTGGTTTTATCGCCAACGTAGAAGTAAACTTGACCACCCCCAGAGTCATCTAGTCCAGCTACTACCGTCTTATTACTAAGAGTCGGACTAGCAACAGTATTTTCCCAACTGAATTTACCTAAATAAGGCAATTCATAAGTTGTACCAGCACTTGTACCAGTAGCAATATGAGCAAAAGCACGACCTTCGGCTCCGCTTTCCTCGCCATTCAAATAAATACGTGCCGTACTACCGAGTCCCGTAGCACTATTGTAAAAAGCAGAAACCGCAGCTAAATCCCCAGCGCAGAAACGACTAAATACTGTAGTGGTGCTTTGAGCAAAGTTAGTACCATTCCATACATATACCGTCTGGGTTAAATCGCTACCATTGACCACCGATAAATCCGATTTATTGATTACCCACTTGGAAACAAAAGCACCTTTACCGCCATGGGCGCGGACAATTCCAGATGTACTGCCTATTTCATGGTTCATCAACAAAGTGAAAGTCCCATCACCATTATCAAAAGCCCCCAAACCATCGGGAATACCAACCATTCTATAGGGTGTGCCATCAGGTTTGTTGTTAACCGAATCCCCAACCGTGAGGATAGATCTCAAACTAACACCAGAGCCTGGTGTAGTCGGGATAATATAAGAAGTAGCAGAACTGCTCAGTCCTTGGCTTATGTCCACCGTCGGAGCAGCAGCACTACCTTTGGCAGTACCACCACTCAATTGCAATTGCACCGAATTTGTACCAGATACATCTCCTTCACGGGTTACTCGCACCGTGGCATTAGAAAAACCAGAAGTACCACCCTCTGCAACCGTGTAGTTGGCGGTACTAAAGTTAAACAAAGGAACAGCAGCATCAATACTAAAACTGAGAATTGAGCGGACTGGATTAGCAGCAGATGGTTCTGGGAATGTGTTTACAGCATAAGAATTAACCCCTTGCACATTCACATTCAACGTTTTACCATCAGCAGAAACATCAAAAACAGTGTAATTGAAAGTGTTGGGAGAATAGAAATCAACAGGTTCGATTCGTGAAGGATTGGTGTCATTCTCACGCCACACATTTCTTAAGCCAGGGAAATTAGCATCTAAACCCACTGGATTGACCCCTGCTGCTATCTGACTGTTAGCAAGATTATTCGCTAAAGACTGGATATTAGCAAAACTATGGTTAGTAATAGTATCAGGTCCAGTAGCCCCTAGCGGTCCGCCTACAATTGATAAAGCATTGGGTAAAACCTTAACCACACCATTATCAGTGTAAGTTATTTCATTGATACGATTTTGGTGGTCATCAGCAGATAAAAACACCACGTTTTTGATGCCATTGTCAGCAATAAACTTGAGCAACTCATTACGTTCAGCCCGATAACCACCAATCCATGACTTACCACTATCCAAACCAGAACCAATAGCACCAATTTGATCTATAGGACTAGATACACTGACAAACTTCCAAATCGTGCCATTATTTTGCGCGTCTAACAAAGTTTGCTTCAACCAAGCCAGTTGAGTATCTCCTAGCATTGTGCGATCGCTATTATCAGCACGAGAACCCGTATCATCAGCACCAGTAGCAGTCTTTAACCGCACATCACGGTAACTGCGAGTGTCTGTATTGATATGAATAACATTCTTACCCCATTGTTGAGCTAAATAAAGCTGTTGTGTACCATTAGTGCGAGAATCAGTAGGAGCAGAAATTACACGCTCTCTAATCGGTTGGTAATCAGAGTATGCTTGAATCAGAGCTTTAAAACCAGGATTTTGGTTAATAAATACACCTGTTGTATTGACATCATCTACCGTATTACTAGAACCATTACCAGATACAGCAGCTAAAGCCCCCGGTGCGCCACCATTGATTAATTGTCTGTTCCCTAATTCATGGTTATCTAGCGCAGTGTAATTGCCTTGAGAACTATACAGACCTTTTAAACCAGAAAAACCGCCACTATTGACAGACCGGAGATTTTCTAAATATTTACGTTGGTAATCAGCCAAAGCTTGACCAGGATTACCAACAATATTAGTAGTTGCTGCCGGAGATCCAGCACTTGCCGCTCCATAAATTGTGTCCCCCAAGAACATGAAAAAGTCTAAATTCAAATTAGGGAAATTTTGGGTAGAAATGTAGGGTCGCATCAGACCGTCCGCATCTCCACTAAAAGCAAATTTCACAGGTGCTTGGGTTGTAGCATCATAAGCAGTTCTAAACGTCCCTACTTGACTCAATTCCCCAGCAGTTGTTTGGAAGCGGTAATAATATTTTGTCCCACTCTGTAAACCCGTAGCATCTATTTTCAGAGTATAGTCACGGTTCGCATCCCGGGTTACTCCACTAATTGACCTGACTATAGTAGTAAAATTAGCATCAGTAGACAATTGCAGAGTCACATTTTGGGTAACACCAGGTTGGGTGCTTGTATTAGCAGCGTCAAAAGTACGAGTCCAGAGTATAGCACTATTAGCCGTAGCATCTCCAGCAGCTACCCCTGTAAATCCAGCCGTAACTCCGTTAATAGCGATCGCTATATTTTGAGTAGCTGTACCATCAAAAGAAGTAACAGTAAAAGAGTCTATTTTGCTTTGACCTGCACCTAAATACTGTACAGCACTATTATCAACGCTATAGCTAAACGCTCCAGTTTCCGTAATCGTCAAACTACCTAAATTACCATTAGCAGAAACAACAGTAGTGGCAAACTTATTTTCACCAGCATCTTCATCTGTAACCGTTAACATACCCGAAGCAGTTAACTTACCAGCATTAACATTAGTTCCTTCCTTAATAGTGACATTGCCGTTACCACTAATACTTGCGAGATTATTCATGTTGTTAATCCTTCCTGGTGAACCAATTTCTTTAGATGTAACATTCAGCGCGTTATTAAGGGATAAAAACCCTCCCCTAACTCCGACAGCGCTTATATTTGACACTGTTGGCAGAGGTAGGGTGGTACTACCCAAGCCAGCAGCATTGTCGAAAGTTGTATAAGTGGTAGACCCACCAAAACTAACACCTGTGATTCTCGTACCATTGGCATTAAACAGATTCACAGCATCGCCTCCGGTACTTAGTCCTACGCCAATACCTGTATAACTACCAATAGTTAAACCACTGGGAACATTAGTACCAAACCAAGCGGTTTTGAATGCAGATATAGTAGCGTCAGGTGTAGCAGTTTCTAAGAAAATCACCGACTGCCCAGGAGCAATACTAGTAACACCATTCAGGGCTACAGAACTAGCGAAAGAATTGGAATTATCATCCATCTTCCAACCAGTAATATCTACAGCACTAGTACCAATATTTGTCACCTCAAACCAATCAGCAGTATAGACACTATTACTACTGCTCCAGGGTGATACTTCCGAGATAATCAGAGCCGGTAAGGTGGGTATTTCATTGACGATATCAGTAACAGCCAATGTAAAATTGGCAATTGCATCGGGATTGTTACCAAGAGTAGCATCATCTACATTAACAGTAACACTGTAACTAGTTTTAGTTTCATAGTCCAAAGTAGTACCAGCTTTCATGTACAATGCAGTGTCATTAACTTCAAAGAAACTAGCATCTGCTCCACTCAAACTCAGAGTATTTATTCCTAATCCATCATCAATAATAGTAATATCAGCTACTTTAACAGCAGCGATGGTACTAGTGTTTTCAGCGATCGCTATCACCCTATTATCCAGAACCAAACCAGTCGGGGCTTGATTAGGAACAGTTGAAGGTGCATAAACCCAAAGTTGAGGATAATTAATACCACCACCACCATTTTCGCTCACCACATAGAGATAACCATTCTTATCCATAGTTAATCCCTCATGGCCTTGGTCAACAACCGAAACTGGATTACCAGAATCAGCAGTAATTTTTAATGAACTGGAGACATTACCAGAGCGGTCAATACTGACAACCTTGCCAGACTCTTGGCTCAAAACTAATAAGCGGCTATAATCCGGTTGTCCATTCAAAGACGATAAATTAGACAAAGCATAAACATCAGCAAAATCTAAAAGATTGGCCAACACCGGATCAAAAAGGTTTATCGAATTAACCGTAGTAGGAGAACCATTACTAGCCGTCCCCGCAGCAAAATCAATAGTAGTTTGGAAAATACCTGCCGGTTGTTTCTCCTTCACCCCAATAAATCCACCACTTTGGGGGTCCCAAGAAATCCCTTCTATACCGATATTGTCAATAGTTGTCCCCAGCTTAACAGTTTGAGCATTAGCTTTAGTCAGAGTGCTTCCAGGGGTATAAGTAAACAAATGGGCCTGTCTGTCTCGTTCTTCAATTAAGACGAACTTGCCATTACCAATATAAGTAAGCCCTTCAACATCATAAAAGTCTGTACCTTGGGGACTATTACCGGGAGCTAGGGTCATGGAATTGATTAACTGCCCTGTTTTTGATACCTGTACAATTGATGTACTGCCATCTCCAACAACAAACAGCGTATCTGTATCCCAGTTATAAGTCACAGCAGAGACTTCCTGAGCTAATAAGCTATTAGTGGGTGCAGTAGTGCGAGTAGGTTCAGGTAAATCGTATCGTCCCACCCGGACATAAGTAGACAAATCCACCGTTGTAGCTAAGTTGATACCATTAATGGTAATGCTGATATTTCGGCTGGCCGTACCATCTAAAGATGTGACAGTAAAAGTATCAACTTTGCTTTGACCAGCATTTAAATACTGCACCGCACTATTATTAACACTATAGCTAAATACTCCCGCTTCTGTAATTGTCAAACCACCCAAATTGCCATTAGCAGAAACGACAGTAGTAGCAAATTTATTTTCACCAGCATCTTGATCTACAACCGTTAACGTACCGGAGGCGGTTAGTTTACCGGCATTAATATTAGTTCCTTCAGTAATGCTCAGGGTACTGTTGCCATTAATAGTGGCGGAGTCGTTCATATTATTAACGTTAATTGTGAACAATTTATCAGTGTAAAATCCACTTTGATCTGTGGAACGGACAACAATGCTATAACTAGACTTGGCTTCAAAATCTAGTGAAGTGTTAATGAGTAATTGATTGCTGTTAATTGTGAAAGCTGCATTGTCATTTACACCCGTAGAAGCGAACCCTTGTTCGCCCAAACTATAGGTAAAAGTATCACCATTGTTAAAATCAATAGTTGCAAGAGTACCTACAACGCTATTGGCAGGTACATTCTCATTAATGCTAGTAGCAGTTAAAGTGATATTAGTAGGAGCAGAATTAAGATTCAATCCCACAATTACCGGATCATGATCAGAAGAGCGGAATTGGTCAGGACTGTACAAGCTAGTAACTTGACCTACAGACTTAAATTCAACATTATAGTCTAACACGCTAGGCTCATCAGCATTAATGTGCCATATTTCCACACCAGATACCTGTGCAGCTAGACTACTAGTAGCTAAAGCATGATCAAGAGAACCTAACTGGCCATCAAAAACATAAGAATAGGAAGTATTAGGCAGAAGATTATTATATCCAGCGATCGCTAATGTAGTCAGAGGGTCTTCTTGAGCATAAGCATTGAAATCACCCAACAACAGATAATCACCATCATCAACCCCAGTAGGCTTAGTAGCCAACCATGCCGCTAAATCCTGGGACTGACGGGTGCGAGTACCATTAGATAAACCTTGACCATCACCAGCATCAGCATCACCAACACCACCAGAACTAGAACCTTTAGACTTAAAGTGATTAACAACAGCAGTAAATAATTCACCATTAGAGTTTTGTTGGAAAGTCTGCGCTAAAGGTTTACGTCCCACCAAATCAAAAGCACCAGTACCAAAGCCATCGGGTAAAGTAGCAGCAGCACCATAAGGAGTAACCTGACTAGACTTGTAAATCAAACCCACAGTAATAGCATCAGTCCCCAATCTTGTACTAGAACTAATAAAACTGTAACTACCCGCACCAGCAACCCCATTGAGTCCAGTGATTAAACCTTGAATAGCGCCATTAGCACCATAGCCATTGTTTTCCAATTCCATCAAACCCAAAACATCAGCACCAGAAGTAATAATGGCTTGGACAATCTTATTCAATTGACGAGTTAACTCAATAACAGTATTAGCACCACGAGGCTCAAAACTCAATCCATTAGTATTGATATTAACATTCGTATCCAAATCATTGAAATAATTAAGAACATTAAAACTAGCCACCCTCAGAGTACCACCAACCGTAGGGGCGAACGGCCGTTCGCCCAAACCTCCACCCAAACCTCCACCCAAACCTCCACCCAAACCTCCACCCAAACCTCCACCCAAACCTCCACCCAAACCTCCACCCGGAGTAAAATTAACCCCATCTGTAGTTTGGATGCGATACCCCTCATAACGCTGGTCTAAAATACCCGTGATACTAGCAACAGTATCACCACCGCGCAGAGTATTAATCGCACTTAAAGGATTACCACCACGACCAAAAATAATCGGGTCTGGGTTTTGAACAGCACTACCATCATCAAGATAGATCTTGCGAGCAGCAATATCCGCCAAATAAGTAGCATAACCGCTGACACTGGGAGCATTGAATTGAGTATATTGATCTAACCTAGCATCCGTACCCGGCTGATTACTAGAACCCATAGCCGAAAGCAGAACTTGCCCATAACGACCCAATTGATAATACTCAGTCACCGTGAGGCTGCCACTACCAGCACTCAAATTAACCAACATCCCCTCATAGCCTTCTAAATTGCCATTAGGTAACTGGACATTAACCACCGTCGGTAACGTACCTGCTCCCAGATTAACAACACTCGTTAAATTAAATAATTGGGTTAAACTGCTAATATTAGACCCGCTAGTAGTAATAAATTCCCCAACAGTTCCCGTAATTCTGACCTGATCACCGACATTACCCGTAAATAATCCTGATGGATCATAAACAAAAATAGCTTCCGAAGTAGCAGCATTACCATCAGTATCAGCGTCTTCCTCTTGAACATAAAAGCCATTAAGTTTAGTAGCACCAAAGAAAGCGCGAGTCACAATACCTTCAATAGTTTGAATTCCCGTCAACGCCGCCGTTGCACCACCACCTTGAATAGCGCTAATTTTAGTAACAGCAACGTCATCATCAGTGATAACGATATTTTGACTAATAGTGCTACCTAAAGTCAGACCACTAGAAGCACTGCCAATACTTAAAATCCCAGTTTCCGTTCCTTCCACTAAAACATCATCAACAACCGTAAAAGTGACAGTCCCAGCGATCGCACCATTAAGAATAGTGATAATGCTATTACTAAGAGTATAATCTCCAGTAGTGATACCTATTCCAGTAACATCTAAGTTAACCGTTTCATCACCAGAAACAGCACTAGAAGCTGTAGCAGTAACAGTGATAACCGTTGTCCCTACTTCCGTTCCCCTGTTGGCACTTACCGAGAGGTTAACCATGGGATTTGCAATCACATCATTATCCGTGATAACGATATTTTGACTAGTGGCGCTACCTAAAGTCAATCCACTAGAAAGACTGCTAATACTCAAAATCGCGGTTTCCGTTCCTTCCACTAAAACATCATCAACAACTGTAAAAGTGACAGTCCCAACCGTTGCACCATTGGGAATAGTGATAGTGCTATTACTGAGAGTATAATCTCCAGTAGTGATACCTGTTCCGGTAACAGCTAAGTTAACCGTTTGATCACCAGAAACAGCACTAGAAGCTGTAGCCGTGACAGTGATAACTGTTGTACCTGCTTCCGTTCCCGTGTTGGCACTTACAGATAGGTTAACAGTTGGTAGAAGTGAAATGTTGCCGGAAGAGAGTGTAGTCAAATCAACAACCGTCGAGTTTCTAGCCGTAAAGTTACTGGCGGTACTCAGAGTGCTGATATTCTGTAAATAGGCGTTTGCGGCATTAGTAAAAATAGCATTGTCCAAATTGTCGAGGACAAGAACTTGACCGCCAGGAATCGTTGGTGTACTGGATGATTGTGCAGAACCAGCGCCATAGGGGGAAATACCAAAGCCTATAAACGCAATCAGATTGGGTGTACCAGTGAAGTGCGTACCACTGCTAACAGTGTAGGCTGTGAGTGAGTCTCCGCTAGTAGAAAAGCTAAAGTTATTCGTCGCATTGTTGGGATTAGGTAATAGCGTCACCGCACCAGCACTACCTCCACCATTGCGTGCCACGGATGATGGGGTTGGGGGGGTGGTGCTACTATCACCAGCATTGATTAGGAGTACGCTGCCAGCAGCGATTCCCCCCGTAGGTGCGGTATACTGTAGAAAACCTTCGCTCGGACGGAAAAAACTCGATGCGGCTCCCCCATTTCCAGTAATACCACCATCGGTAACATAGAATGTATCACCAGCAGCAATTGGTTTTAATGCAAGAATTGCAAATTGATCAGGATTGGTAGAATTTACCCCAAGAAAAGCAATGTCGCCCGCGAAAACTGCCATACTAGAATCTCCTTTAATAGTCTAGTTACCAAAGTGATCATGTCACCTGAGAATTCTTGTCAGTTTTTCAGTTGTATTTATTCAGTTGTATTTATGTCGAAAATTTGCCCATTAGAAATTAGACAATTTTTCTTTCCTATTATTAATACACTTACGATAGTATGGATAAATTAAGATATAGTTAATAAGTAGTTAAAATAATGATAATATTTGGTTTCTATCATCAGATAGAGTTCCCAACTACTTTTACCTTTTTCAGTTCTGATTTAATTAGCTACTCTTGAGAATGTTTTATTTTGTCTGATTTTAAGGATTTTCTGTCACACAGGAGCAGGTTTAAGGTTAATTCCCACTCTTGTCCAGTCTCAGATCAGGACTTTCACCACTACTCAAGAATCTACCCTTCTTGAATTTAAAACTAATATATCACATCACATTCCCACTTCACAAATGTAGACAAATAACTATAACTATGGCTTGCTGATAGCGTAGCGTGGCGTTAGCCATATAAAGCTAAAACCATTTATTAATAAGGGTTTCGCGGATTTTTACCACAAAAAAGTGCCAGGTTTTGGCTAATGGTGTCTCAAAATGAATTGCATTTTTCTTTGTTGGATTTGGAAAATTGAGGATATCCAGACAGTTAAAACTGTTACCTGTTACCTGTTACCTGTTACCTGTTACCTGTTACCTGTTACCTGTTACCTGTTACCTGTTACCTGTTACCTGTTACCTGTTACCTGTTACCTGTTACCTGTTACCTGTTACCTGTTACCTGTTACCTGTTACCTGTTAAGAGTTCCCGTCTCACCTGATTTCTATTCATCCTCAGGTTCTAAATCTTCTACTGTCAGTTCTTGATGGGGAACAGCAGCAATAATTGCATCTATTACCTTAGATACTGGTAATATCTCTATACCAAGATCGGGAAATCTTGTGCCTTTGGGAACTATAGCTCTTTTAAATCCCAATTTTGCAGCTTCTTTTAACCGTAGTTCCATTTGGGAAACTGTTCGCACTTGTCCCCCTAATCCTACTTCTCCAATTAAGACTGTACCAGGGTGAACTATTCTATCACGAAAACTGGCAACGATCGCTACGGCAATTCCTAAATCTACTGCTGGTTCTTCTACGTTTAATCCCCCCGCAGAGGCAACGTAGGAATCTAATTTGGACATGGGTACTCCCACCCGTTTTTCCAATACGGCAAGTATTTGGACTAAGCGATTATAATCTATGCCTGTACCCGCTCTGCGCGGAGATGGGTAACTGGTAGGACTAACTAAGGCCTGTAGTTCTACTACTATTGGTCTTGTTCCTTCACAAGCCACGACAATGGCCGTACCAGGAGCGGGATCATCACGGTTGCCTAAAAATAGCTCGGAAGGGTTCTCAACTTCCTTTAATCCTTGAGACACCATTTCAAATATACCAATTTCGTGGGTTGCTCCGAAACGATTTTTTACAGTTCTTAATAATCTGTGGGAGGCAAAGCGATCGCCTTCAAAGTATAATACGGTATCCACTAAATGTTCTAATACCCTAGGACCGGCAATCGTCCCTTCCTTAGTCACATGACCGACAATTAACATAGTAATATCCTCATGTTTTGCCACTTTCATCAAAGCTGCGGTACATTCCCTGACTTGAGTAACGGAACCTGGTGCTGATGTCAAAGCTGGTAAAAATACTGTTTGGATACTATCTATTACAGCTACATTCGGTTTGAGGGAATCTATTTCTCGCAAAATTTCCTCTAAATCCGTTTCTGGCAATACATATAAATCTGCGCCTATACTATCAGGATCTATGGGTTTTTCGGACTTTGTAACGGTTTCCCCATCATCCTCTGTGACGATAGTAGGAGCTTTGGACATCCCCAACCGAGAAGCACGCAATTTAACCTGTTGTCCTGATTCTTCTCCAGTGACGTAAAGAATGCGATATTTTAAAGCTAATTGATTAGATACTTGTAATAATAAAGTAGATTTACCAATACCAGGATCACCTCCAATTAACACCATTGAGCCGGGAACTATACCACCGCCTAAAACTCGATCTAATTCACCATAACCCGATTCCCAACGAGCAATTTGTCTATCACTAATTTGATCAAAAGTCAAGGCAGATCTAGCTTTAGCTGGTTTAGTATTAGATGATCTAGCATTACCCTGGGTATTGTGCCAATTTCCCACACCACCCCGACTAGGTATATCTCCAATCAAAGAACTAATATTCTGTTCAACTAGAGAATCGTAAGTGTCGCAATTTGAACATTTTCCGAACCATTGGGAAAATTCTGCTGCACAATTACTACAGATATAAATGGTTTTTGCCTTAGCCATACTGAAATTTTATCTAAAAATCTTAATTATTTCTTAATTCTGGGAAAAATGGGAAATTTAATAATAGAAATAGTGAGAGCATTTCTGTTCTCAGTCAGGTACAAGAATAGGGAAGTTCATCGCAGATAAACGCAGATAAACCTAGAGAAATCTGTACCTTGGTGGACTAGGAAATTGTATAGAGCTTTTTCCCAATCAATTGAGAGAATGATATCCTAATATTATGATATTAAAAATTAATCATGAAAAATTTTAGTTAAGGAGCATGACAAAACTTGGAAAGTCATAAAGAAAAAATCCTGGTCGTAGACGACGAGGCCAGCATTCGTCGGATTTTGGAAACACGCCTTTCCATGATTGGCTATGATGTGGTGACAGCAGGGGATGGTGAGGAAGCTTTAGAAATGTTTCGCAAGGCTGAACCGGACCTGGTAGTTTTAGATGTAATGATGCCAAAACTCGATGGTTATGGTGTTTGTCAAGAATTACGCAAGGAATCTGATGTCCCCATTATTATGCTCACGGCTTTGGGAGATGTGGCAGACCGCATTACTGGGTTAGAGTTAGGTGCTGATGATTATGTGGTCAAGCCATTCTCACCCAAGGAATTAGAGGCGCGAATTCGTTCAGTTTTACGCCGGGTAGATAAAATAGGTGTAAACGGTATTCCTAGTTCTGGTGTTATCCATGTCAGTAATATCAAAATTGATACTAATAAGCGTCAAGTTTATAAGGGTGATGAGCGTATCCGCTTAACCGGCATGGAATTTAGCTTATTAGAATTGTTAGTCGGTCGTTCTGGTGAACCTTTTTCCCGTTCGGAAATTCTACAAGAGGTGTGGGGATATACTCCCGAACGTCATGTAGATACTCGCGTTGTGGATGTACATATTTCCCGTTTACGGGCAAAGTTAGAAGATGACCCTAGTAACCCGGAATTAATTATCACCGCTAGGGGAACTGGTTATCTTTTCCAACGCATATTAGAACCTGGGGAAGAGTAGGAAGAGTGGGAGGCTGGGGAGATGATTTTTTCTCATTTTTTTTCATACTCCGTACTCCCCACGGGACGTTTGACAGGTGATAGTTGACAGGTGATAGGTGACAGGTGATAGGTGCTACGCCACGGGGACAGACAAGAGATACAGAGATTTCTATTGTTTTCCCAAATGTGCAATTAATTTTGCCCAGGTACTTATTATTTCTCAATGTAGTTCTACCCCCCCTGCATACCATAACTTAACTTATTTGTCAATAGTATGTTTGTTCTGCCGATCAATTTACATAATTTATTGGAAAATTTTGTCCTAAACTTCTCTCAGATATTGCTGCTAAGAAAGTAAAGTTTTGTATTATTTGTCGGTATTGATTTCTGAAATAACTATGAATAAAGGGTTTTGGAAATCGTCTGTCCAGACGGAGATAAAATTGACAATATAAACCCAATTATGAAATTCTCAAAAATTGTAGCAAATCGCCGAAAGTATTGCAAGCTCGTGACTAAATAAAAATAATTCTCAATTAATTGTTAAGCAAATCTAAACTTCAATTATGATCAGTTATGAATATTAAAACTAATATCGTCTTTTCATAAGTTTTAATTATGATTTATTGTTAACGAAGAACCACCCGGTGATAATGGAAAAACTAACCTCAAAGTACACAAACAAAGAGAGTTTAAAAAGGATTATGTAAAATGCTATCTATGTCAACGTAAAAGTATCTGTTAATAACTAATAAATAACTAATAAATAAGTAATGACTAAATCTGATCCTAATCGAGTTTTGCGGCGTTTACCCTTGGTAGTTGGGGGTTTAGGTGCTGTCCTGTTGTTAATAAATCGGTTATTAACTCCACAACTAACAGATTCCCAAGCACGAGGAGATGTACTGGGAGTGATTTTAAGTGCGATATTAATTTTAACTGGTTTAATTTGGCAACAGGTACAACCAAGGACACCAGAGACAGTAGAATTAATTGGAGAAGAGGGATTCTTTTTAGCAGGGGATTTATCAGAAACCGCAAAAACAGAATTAGCCTGGGCATCGCGGCTATTATTAACAAATACAGTCACGCGATCGCTTATAGTTTACTATCAAGGTAAGGTTTTATTACGTCGCGGTATATTAGCTCCTAAATCGGAAGTAGTACCAGGAACAATCTTAAAAAGGGTATTGGCAACACAAAAGCCAATTTATCTAGTTGCTTTGTATGTCTATCCTGGTAAAATTGAATTTGATTATTTACCAGAGAACACACAAGGTGTAATTTGTCAACCAATTGGTAAAGAAGGAGTTTTAATTTTAGCTGCAAATGCTCCCCGCAGTTACACTAAACAAGATGAAAACTGGATTGCGGGAATGGCGGATAAATTAGCTGTTACTCTTGGTAATGAAGATTAGACATACCCCTTTAATAAGTCAGGGATCTGAGTCTATACTTTACAGAACTTTGTGTAACAGTTTGGTAAAATAGTCGAGAAAATCAAAGAAAGTCAAGAGTAATATGAACCCCTATTCAGTAGATATGCGATAGAAAATTATTAGCGTTTGCGAAGCAGGAAATAGCTCAATTGCGGAGGATAATCAAAAATCAAGCAGCTTTTCAAGTTCGACATGATTCTTTCTTCCTTCTTCTTTCTTACTCCTGACTCCTAGCCCCTAGAAAAAGACGTTTTCAGCGAACCCTATATAGAAAAACTGGAACTATTTTTTGTGGTGAAAAGTCGGTAATTCATATACAATGTGAATTATCTGAAGTGTTTAATAAAACTATTGCTTACGCGAAAACAAAGCAGTCATAGTGATAGTTTTTTCGGATTCCAGCAACAAAGTGATATCGCGTCAGGCTTTGGCCTGTAAGCTTACTGAGGGATAACCGCTCCCAAGCTCCCATTCAAGTAAGCAGCAAATGTCTAGCTTTGTCTAGAATTTACATAGCAGTTTCTAATTTACTGAGTATTTGTATGAAAAGTGAATTTTCGTCCGAAATCAACCCTAACGAACCTGGCCACGAGGTGAATGAGCAAACACCAGAGCAATTTCAGCAATTTAATCAACCGCAAGATATTCTCATGACTGAAGAAATTGACCAAGATAGGCCACAGCCTGTCGAAATAAATATTGCTGCCTTGTCAGATTTAACTGGGCAAATTGAATCTCTCAAAGTACAACTAGAAGAACGTAGCACTCAATATATGCGAATTGCAGCAGATTTTGAGAATTACCGCAAGCGTACTAGTAAGGAAAAAGAAGAAATAGATTTACAGGTGAAGCGAAATACAATTACGGAATTGCTGCCTGTAGTTGATAATTTTGAGAGAGCCAGGTCGCACCTCAAACCCCAAAGCGAAGGAGAAATGACAATTCATAAAAGTTATCAAGGGGTTTATAAACAATTAGTAGATTGTCTAAAACGGTTAGGTGTAGCACCCATGCGTCCTGAAGGTCAACTATTTGACCCGAATTTGCATGAAGCCGTGATGCGAGAAGCCACGGATGAACATCCAGAAGGAACAGTGTTAGAAGAGTTAGTTCGCGGCTATTATTTTGGTGATAGAGTACTGCGTCATGCAATGGTGAAAGTAGCTGCGCCTAAAGAAGATGTATCTTCCTCCCCAGAAGATTCAGTCTAACGAAAATAACAATTAGGGATCATCTTCAATCGTAGGAATACGGTTTAGATGTCAACCAAACCTCCCTATCAAGGGATTTTGCTAACTATATAAGAGGTTGTTGGAAAAGTTTTTGATTGTGATGTTAGACACCAGACCATCCCTGCTAGTAGAGTCAAAGTCCCCCAAATCATAGGGGATTTAGGGATATCTGAAAACATTTGATACATCACGATAGACTTGGAAAACACCCTCTCAGGTTGAAGAAGTGAACCAGAAGAGCATCATTCACTCAACTCCATGAGGAACGGACATAGCACAAATACCAAGAAAAGTATAGGTTGGGTTTTCCACCTCTAATGGTACGGCTAGTTCCCATCATCCATAGGTGGGTTTTTCTACACCTGAATAGCACAATGATAAAAGGTTCATCAAAACTAGCAGCAATAATTAACAATTAACAATTAATGAATGCTATGATTCGATTAAAAATAGAAATTTGACCAAAAATCTGGGATACAAGCCCCGTCCACTTCGGCCAGCTCAGTGCATCGCTTTTAGGACGGCTTTATGTTAAAATTTGGTCATAGTCGCCATAGGGCATTGGGAGACTTTAAACGGACATGGAGGGACGATAAGACCACTTGTGGCGTGTTCCGGTGAAGTGTCAAGTGTTTCCCCGCACCTTCAGGTCGGTGAGTATGTCAATAACATTGTCTTATAGACAAAATAGTCAAAGACCAAAACCAGAGAATGATCCTTGATTAAATTTGTACGTATTAGTCTGAAAATCTAGATTTTTGTACTTATGAGCAAACTTTAGCAAAAAAATACCAATAAAATTAATTATTAACAAAAATTAAAGTGTTACCTTAGACCTATTACCTACTATCCACGGCTTAAGCCACGCTATCGGTACTTTCGCTTCCTTATAACTTTTAACCCTGCTATATGGCCCGAGACTATTATGAAACCCTGGGTGTCTCTCGTGACGCCGACAAAGAAGAGATTAAACAGGCTTATCGCCGCCTAGCCCGAAAATATCACCCAGACGTTAACAAAGAATCTGGGGCAGAGGAACGATTTAAGGAAATCAACCGCGCCTATGAAGTGCTGTCAGAACCAGAAGTTCGCGCTCGTTATGACCGCTTTGGTGAAGCTGGCGTTTCTGGAGCAGCAGCATCTGGCGCTGGTTTTCAAGATGACATGAGTGGTTTTGCTGATATTTTTGAAAGCATTTTCAGCGGCTTTGGTGGCGCTCCAGGTGGACAACCTCAACAAAGACGGCGTAGCGGACCGGTGAGAGGTGATGATCTCCGCCTAGACCTGAAATTAGACTTTCGGGAAGCGATATTTGGTGGAGAAAAAGAAATCCGCATTTCCCACTTAGAAACCTGTGAAGTTTGTAATGGTTCGGGTGCTAAACCGGGAACACGCCCCCGCACTTGTGGAACTTGTAGTGGTTCAGGTCAAGTCAGACGAGTCACAAGAACTCCGTTTGGGAGCTTTACCCAAGTATCAACTTGTCCCACTTGTGATGGGACAGGAACGGTGGTTGAGGATAAATGTGATGCTTGTGGTGGTAAAGGCGCCAATCAGGTAACAAAGAAACTAAAAATCAATGTTCCCGCTGGGGTAGACAATGGCACACGTTTAAGGATTTCCCAAGAAGGAGATGCGGGTCAACGAGGTGGACAACCTGGTGATTTATATGTCTACTTATTTGTCAATGAAGATCAAGAATTTCATCGGGATGGAATTAATATTATCTCGGAAATTAAAATTAGCTACCTACAAGCAATTTTAGGTTGTCGTTTAGAGGTAAATACGGTAGACGGTCCAGTGGAGTTGGTAATTCCCTCAGGAACTCAACCAAATACGGTGATGAAATTAGAAAATCGTGGTGTCCCCCGTTTGGGTAATCCCGTGAGTCGGGGTGATCAAATGTTGACGGTGTTAATTGATATTCCCACTAAGATCATCCCAGAGGAACGGGAACTCCTGGAAAAACTGGCTAGAATTAAGGGAGATAGAACAGGTAAAGGTGGTTTAGAAGGATTCTTAGGAGGCTTGTTTAAGTCATGAGTGGGTCTTCTGTATTAACCCCTGACTCTCAACTCGATTTACGTGGTACTCCTTGTCCCATTAATTTTGTGCGGACAAAACTGTATTTGGAAAAAATGCCCCCTGGTGGTTTACTGGAGGTCTGGTTAGATGCTGGTGAACCCATAGAACAAGTTCCTGATAGTCTGACTATGGCTGGTTATCATGTAGAACAAATTACAGACTGTTCGGGCTATTTTTCCCTGGTTATTCGTCGTCCGGTTGCTAGGGAATGACAAGGGAAATTGTTACTACTGGACAGTTATTGGGTACGGTGTTAGCTGTACAGGCGAATTTTTACCGCGTGCAAATGGATGAGTCAGCAATAAGACCTGATCCTTTGATTCTTCTCTGTACGCGGAGAACACGCCTGAAAAAAATTGGTCAACAGGTGATGGTGGGAGATCGTGTTATTGTTGAAGAACCAGATTGGGTTGGGAGAAGAGGGGCTGTGACTGAGGTTTTACCCCGTCATAGTCAATTAAATCGCCCAGCGATCGCTAATGTCAATCAAATTCTGCTGGTGTTTGCAGTTGCTGATCCTCCCTTAGAACCTGTACAATTAAGTAGATTTTTAATCAAAGCTGAGTCTACAGGTGTTGATGTACTACTATGTTTAAACAAGTGTGATTTAATTTCTTCCCTGGAAAAACAACAAATTAATGATCGTCTCCTGGCTTGGGGCTATCAACCTTTATTTATTAGCGTTCAGAATCACATTAATATCAATCAAATAGCCACATATTTGCAGGATAAAATTACTGTGATTGCAGGTCCTTCTGGTGTGGGAAAGTCCAGCTTGATTAATAGTTTGATTCCCGACGCTAACCTGCGGGTAGGGGAAGTTTCCGGTAAATTAGCTCGTGGTCGTCATACCACCCGTCATGTAGAATTATTTGAAATGCCGAAAGGTGGTTTATTAGCAGATACCCCCGGTTTTAATCAACCTGATTTAGATTGTAGTCCTGAAGAACTAATTCACTATTTCCCAGAAGCTAGAAAACGTCTGGCTGTTGCCCATTGCCGCTTTAGCAATTGTATACATAAAGATGAGCCTGATTGTGCTGTTAGTGGAGAATGGGAAAGATATCAGCATTATTTAGAATTTTTAGATGATGCTTTAGCCCATCAAAACCAGATTAATCAACAATCTGACCCTGAATCTAGTTTAAAATTAATATCTAAAGGTAAAGGTCAGAGTCAGTACGAACCAAAACTAGAAAGTAAAAAATATCGTCGAGTTTCCCGGAAAACCCAATTACAAGATTTACAGGAATTATATCGAGAAAGTGAGGATTAATACTAATTGACACTCTCAGGGCTAAAGTCCATTTCTTGCTTTGTTGGGTTAAGGGACAGCACAACCCAACGCTTATGTTGGGTTTCATGCTTCAACCCAACCTACAAATCAAGGCTTTTTCTAATTTGGACAAGGTATTGCTTGAATGAACCGAATTTACTAACTATCCTGTAAATCCTTAAATCCTGGAAATCCTGATTCTGACAAAATAAAAAATCTGTGCTATAGTGAATCAAGACACCAAAACCAGATTTTTGTAGAAAAATATTTTCCGCCTAACGGCGGTGGGTTAAGAAGGGAAAAGAAAAAAAGAGAAGAGGGCAAAAGAGCAAGAGTGTAAAGGGCTACTAAGTCCTCGCCGCACCACTACATACAACCCGAAAACCAATATAGTAGTGGTCGACGCCGAGGTTGAGGTTGCCGCGAAAAGCAGAACGGCAATAGTCAGGAAGGTCGAGCCACGAACCACCGCGCAGCAGCTTTTGGATCAGGCTTGGACTTGTCAAAGCACTGCCATCTGTAGGCGCGTTTATATAATCATTTTTATAGTCATCTTGACACCATTCCCACACATTACCGTGCATATCGTACAAACCAAAAGAGTTAGGGGGAAAAGTTCCTACATCTGTGGTCTGCTGACGATATTTTCCTTTTGGTGCAGAAGCATAGGTATAATTACCATCATAATTTACCAAATCTGGAGTAATACTTTCACCAAAATAAAATGGTGTGGTAGTTCCGGCACGACAAGCATACTCCCATTCTGCTTCACTGGGTAATCTGTAGTTTCTGCCTGTTTTTTGACTTAACTTTTGACAGAACTCAACCGCACCATTCCAACTAACTCTTTCCACAGGGCGGTTATCGCCTTTGAAGTTGGAAGGGTTAGTTCCTATGATAGCTTGATATTGTACCTGTGTCAATTCATATTTTCCCATGTAGAAACTGGGAACTGTAACTTGATGTTGGGGACTTTCATTTGGACTTCGTTTTGCTTCACTTTTCGGTGAACCCATGATAAATGTTCCCCCTGGGATTTCCACCATGTCCAACGTCACACCATTTCCTAAGTCTTCTGTAAAGTATTTCGCGCTTGCGTTGCGTCGGTTGGTGATATTTCCCCGTGCGTCTGTGGTGACAACTTCAAAACTAAAGGTTTTAAGGTTATTGGAAGGTATTGGTGCTTGGGGTTTTGGTCGTTGGGGTTTTAAAGCTTTTTCTATTGCTGCTATTCTTTGCAAAATCACCTGAGTATTTTGAGGACGATCTTTATATAAACGCTGCATCATATCATCTAATAAATCTGCCAACATAGATGATATTTGTGGTGCATGATTCCGCCAATTTAATCTTTCATTATAGGAATCATACATGATTGGGTCAAGTGGTTCTTTACCCGTGAGTAAATAAACAAATGTCCGTCCTAAAGCAAAAAAATCAGATTGAGGTACAGCATTATGATTAATTTGTTCCGACGGTGTGTAACCTGCGGAAATTATTCCTGTGACACCACCTTGTTGTTTAAATACTGTAGATGTTACCTTCCTCACAGTCCCAAAATCAATTAATACCAATTCGGCTTTTTCAGACCGCAACATAATATTAGATGGTTTAATATCTCGATGAAAGAAGTCTTTATTATGTACCTGTTCTAAAATAATGATTAGATCTTTTAGCCATTCTATAGCTGTAGTTTGGTTAATAGGACGCAAACCACGTTTTTGCATATATTTTTCTAAATCTTCTCCCACAACTTTTTCCATTACCAAACAATGAATTGGATTTTGGCTATTGTAGGGATAATATTCAAAATAAGCGTCTAATTCTACATGAGGAATACCGGAATGATGGAGTTGACTTAAAACATCAGCTTCTTGTTTAAATAATTCTACAGCTTTAGGGTCGTTATTAATCAAGACTTTGAGAACTTTAGCCTGATTGGTTCTGACTTCGTTAATCTCATAAGTCACACCAAAGCCACCCCGTCCTAACTGACATTGTACCCGATAACGTTGTTGTAGCAAGACTTCCGAGCCACAGGCTTGACAAAAAAGGATTTTATCGGGATTTTGTGGCTTTGGGCAGTTAGAATTGATGCACAGGCTCATAATCTTGGTAGTTAGCACGTTTATTCGATATTCTACCTTGATTTAAGGATTTGAGGTTTTGCCTGTGTAGACGCGGTTTATAACCGCCCGTTTAACTTCCGCGCAGCGGTGCTAGGCCAAAATATTTTTCTAATAACTATTAACTTAGCATTCATGACCAATGACCTATATAGTCTTAAAATATTCTTAATTTCCCCACACAGACTTTTTGTCTGTAACCTCCAAGTACCACACAGAAAAATATTATGGCTATAGGCTACGTCGCGCTTGTACTTCATGCACATCTACCCTTCGTTCGTCATCCGGGAAGTGACTACGTGCTAGAAGAGGAATGGCTTTATGAAGCGATTACAGAAACTTACATTCCCTTATTAAAAGTATTTGAAGGCTTAAAGCGAGATGGTGTTGATTTTAAACTCACCATGAGTATGACACCTCCCTTAGTGTCCATGCTTCGTGATCCTCTATTGCAAGAACGCTATGATGCTCATCTAGCTCAATTAGAAGAGCTTGTAGAATTAGAAGCCGAGCGCAATATCCATAATGGTCATGTTCGTTATTTAGCGGAACATTATGCAACTGAGTTTAATGAAGCGCGGGAGTTATGGGAACGTTATCACGGTGATTTAGTTACAGCATTTAAACAGTTCCAAGATAGTAATAACTTAGACATTATCACCTGTGGTGCTACCCACGGCTACTTACCATTAATGAAAATGTACCCCCAGGCTGTATGGGCGCAAATTCAGGTAGCTTGTGAACATTACGCGGAAACCTTCGGCCAAGCCCCCAAAGGGATTTGGTTGCCAGAATGTGCCTATTATGAAGGTGTAGAACGAATGCTGGCTGATGCTGGTTTACGTTATTTCCTCACAGATGGACATGGTATTTTATACGCTCGTCCCCGCCCGCGTTTTGGTAGTTATGCCCCAATTTTTACGGAGACTGGTGTAGCAGCTTTTGGTCGAGACCATGAATCTTCTCAGCAAGTATGGTCTTCTGAGGTCGGTTATCCTGGTGCAGCAGAATACCGGGAATTTTATAAAGATTTGGGTTGGGAAGCTGAATATGAGTATATTAAGCCCTATATTATGCCCAATGGACAGAGGAAAAATACAGGTATTAAGTATCATAAAATCACTGGTCGAGGCTTGGGTCTGGCGGATAAAGCCCTCTATGATCCTTACTGGGCAAAGGAAAAGGCCGCAGAACACGCTGCTAATTTCATGTATAATCGTGAGCAGCAAGCTGGACATTTACACGGTATGATGGGTCGGCCACCAATTATTGTTTCTCCCTATGACGCGGAGTTATTTGGTCACTGGTGGTATGAAGGTCCCTGGTTTATTGATTATCTGTTCCGTAAGTCATGGTATGATCAAAAAACCTATGAAATGACCCATTTGTCCGATTACTTACGTGCTAATCCTCATCAGCAGGTATGTCGTCCCTCTCAATCTAGTTGGGGCTTTAAGGGTTTCCATGAATATTGGTTGAATGATACTAATGCTTGGGTTTACCCGCATTTACATAAAGCTGCGGAAAGGATGATTGAAATTTCCCAAATGGAAGCAGAAGATGAGTTACAATTAAAGGCACTTAACCAAGCTGCGCGAGAATTGTTATTAGCACAATCTTCGGACTGGGCTTTTATCATGCGGACCGGAACAATGGTTCCCTATGCGGTGAGAAGAACTAGATCACATTTAATGCGTTTTAATAAATTGTATGCAGATGTGAAAGTGGGTAAAGTTGATAGTGGTTGGCTGGAAAAAGTTGAGTCCATAGATAATATTTTCCCCAATATTAACTATCGCGTTTATCGTCCTGTATTTTAATGGAGTCGTAGATCCTCGACTTTTTCTTCATGTCGGGTCTATGCCTAGAAAAGCAAAACCCCCAGTTATAATCCTGGGGGTTATTTTTATACACATCTTGTCAAGCTGCCATTAAATACTATTGAGGTAAGTTACGGCTGTTGTAAGCATCTATGGCATAGGCTGGAGTGCGTTGAGTATAGTCTGTATCTAAGCCAGTAATAGATTTAGCTAAAGCTTCAAACTTATCAGAAGCCCAATTACGTTCGTGAATGGGCTTGCTTTGTTCACCCATGAAGTATGCTAAAGAACCAATAACGGAAGCTGCTACCCAACCAACAACCAATAGAGAGATTAAAATAGTCATTTGAGAACCTCGGTTTTTACTTTTTGTAACCTTATGTAAATAAATATAACAGATTATTAACAAAGCTTGCAAATTGTTTTTTGGTGTGCATACCCAGCAAAGAGGTGAGGAAATCCCCACTGTCATAATTTTGTAACAACAAGCACTAAAATAAGACACTGTGATCAACAAAGAATGAATATAGGCTATTTGGGGATCAAACAGAATAAAGTGTAGCTTGGGTTTCACTTCGTTTAACCCAACAAATTCAAGTTTCTTTACCTCAACCCAACCGACAAGATCAGCGATTCCTGCGGAGCGCAACGCTTACGCACTAAATAACGTTCAATTACAAAACTTTATTTACTGTAAAATACCCCATATACTGATCTATAGGTGTTAAATTAATAAATAGACTTATAACCTTTGTCAGGAGGGTGAAATTATGGGTTTATTTGATAGAATTGCTGGTAGTACCAAAAAAGCCTCCAGCACATTAGGTCCTGCGGAAGCTTTTGCAGCAATCGCTCTGATTGCAGTTGCATCTGATGGATATATCAGCGATACAGAAGCCCAAGCACTCAGCACAATTTTAGGACGGATGCAGCTATTTAGAAGCTATCCCGGTGATGTGATGCGAAAAATGTTTGATAAACTTCTCAGTATCATGCAGAGGGAAGGTTTGGATGCTTTGTTGAATGCTGCTATTGCTGCCCTACCTCATGATCTCACAGAAACAGCTTTTGCGATCGCCACTGATATTGTTTTAGCTGATGGTGAAGTCACAGAAGAAGAACAAAAACTATTGAATGATTTGTTTCAACTCTTAGAAATTTCCGAAGAAACAGCAATTAAAATTATTGATGTGATGTTGATTAAGAATAAGGGTTAAAAAGTTGGCTAAGGTGTCTTCATTGACACCTTATTTTAATCTAATTGTCAGGATTCAGGATATAGAAAACTTGATCTAGCAGGGAACAGGCTTCATGCTTCATTCTCAACTCCTGATCAGGAAATAGGCCAATTTAGAATAAAATGGCAACGAAAAAAACTCCCGCACCTCTACCCCATGAAAATCATCAAACTTTGATCAATCAAAGATGATAAATATTGAGTACAACATTAATATTAATAGTAATAGTATATTTACCATCTGCTATAATCAAAATATTGGCTAGAAGTCAGAATAACTAATAACTAATAATTAATAATTAATAAAAATGTAATATATCTGACAAATTAACTTCCTGACTCTAGCTATTTCTAATGCTTATCTTTTTGGTTTCTCTGCATACAGTTGAAACAACCACAAAAGACTCAGGAAGAAAAATCATGAACAAATCTTATGCCACAATTGATGGTAACGAAGCTGTTGCCCGTGTAGCCTACAAATTAAACGAAGTTATCGCTATTTATCCTATCACCCCATCTTCAAATATGGGTGAATGGGCTGATAGTTGGATGTCGGAAAATAAACCAAATCTTTGGGGTACAGTTCCCAGCGTCACCCAAATGCAAAGCGAAGGAGGGGCTGCTGCTGCTGTCCATGGGGCATTACAAACGGGGGCATTAAGTACAACCTTCACCGCTTCCCAGGGATTATTATTAATGATTCCTAACTTGTACAAAATTGCCGGAGAATTAACTAGTTTTGTCCTTCATGTTTCTGCCCGTTCCTTAGCTACCCATGCGTTATCTATTTTCGGTGATCATAGTGATGTTATGGCTGCTAGGGCGACAGGTTTCGCTTTTTTGTGTTCGGCTTCTGTCCAGGAAAGTCATGATTTTGCCTTAATTTCTCATGCTGCGACTTTAGAAACAAGAGTGCCATTTTTGCACTTTTTTGATGGGTTTAGAACTTCCCATGAAGTGCAGAAAGTTGAGTTATTATCAGATGAAGATCTCCGGGAATTTATACTTATAGAATTAATATCTAACCATCGTCAACGCTGCTTAACTCCAGATAAACCAGTATTACGAGGAACAGCCCAAAATCCCGATGTTTACTTTCAATCTCGTGAAGGTGCAAACCCTTATTATCATGTTTGTGCCGATATTGTTGAAAAGATCATGGATAAATTTGGCAAACGCACAGGTAGATATTACAAACTCTATGAATATCATGGTGTAGCAGACGCAGAAAGAGTAATTGTGATCATGGGTTCTGGTTGTGAAACTGTCCATGAAACTGTAGATTATCTCAACAACGCAGGGGAAAAAGTTGGAGTTATTAAAGTGCGACTTTTCCGCCCTTTTGATATTGCTAGATTTATAGAAGCATTACCCAATAGTGTCAAATCTATTGCAGTTTTGGATAGAACTAAAGAAGCCGGCAGTGCAGGAGAACCATTATATTTAGATGTGGTGACAGCTATTTATGAAGGCTGGAAAAAAACTACATTTCCAAAAATTGTTGGGGGGAGATATGGACTTTCTTCTAAAGAATTTACTCCCGCAATGGTTAAGAGTGTTTTTGATAATCTTAGCCAAATTAAACCCAAGAATCATTTTACAATTGGGATTAATGATGATGTTAGTTTCACCTCTTTAAATTTTGACTTTAATTTCTCTACAGAACCGGATCATGTAGTTCGGGCAATGTTTTATGGTCTGGGTTCAGATGGTACAGTGGGTGCAAATAAGAACTCCATCAAAATCATCGGTGAAGGTACAGAAAATAACGCCCAAGGTTACTTTGTTTATGATTCCAAAAAATCCGGTTCAATGACAGTTTCTCACCTGCGGTTTGGACCTGAAAAAATTCGTTCAACCTACCTCATAGACAAGGCTAATTTTATCGGTTGTCACCATTGGGGATTTGTGGAAAGTATTGATATTTTAAAAGCTGCTGCACCAGGGGCGATTTTATTGTTAAATAGTCCTTATGATGCGGATACAGTTTGGGAAAATCTTCCCTTGAAAGTAAAACAGCAAATTCTCGCCAAAAATCTCAAAGTTTACACTATTAATGCCAGTCAAGTGGCGAAAAATAGTGGTATGGGGCATAGAATTAACACTATTATGCAGGTCTGTTTCTTTGCTTTGGCGGGAGTATTGCCAGAAAAAGAAGCAATTGCTAAAATCAAACAGTCCATAGAGAAAACTTATGGCAAAAAAGGTGTGGAAGTTGTCCAGAAGAATTTAAAAGCTGTAGACAACACCCTAGAAAATCTCCATGAAATCGAAATTCCTCTCGTACAAATAGGTAATAAAGAAAATTACCAATTAGCAATTACCAAACCCAAATTTGTTGAGAATGTTCTCAGTAAAATTATGGTCTGGGAAGGTGATGATTTACCTGTGAGTGCTTTACCCGCTGACGGAACTTTTCCCAGTGGGACTGCAAAATGGGAAAAACGCAACGTGGCGGCAGAAATACCAGTTTGGGATAGTGATGTCTGCGTTCAGTGTGGTAAATGTGTGATGGTTTGTCCCCACGCGGCTATTCGCGCTAAAGCCTATCCAGCTAGTGAATTAGTCAAAGCACCGACAACTTTTAAATCAACTAACGCCAAAGATAAGAGTTTTGCTAACCAGAAATTCACTATTCAGGTAGCCCCAGAAGACTGTACAGGCTGCGAAATTTGTGTTAGCGTGTGTCCTGCCAAAAACAAAGCCGAACCCACCCGCAAGGCCATTAACATGAGTCCACAATTACCCTTGCGGGAACAAGAACGAGAAAATTGGCATTTCTTTTTGAGTTTACCAAATCCTGACCGGAAAACTTTGAAAGTAAACCAAATTCGACAACAACAATTACAAGAACCATTGTTTGAGTTTTCTGGTGCTTGTGCTGGTTGTGGAGAAACCCCCTACCTTAAATTATTAACACAATTATTTGGCGATCGCTCACTCATTGCCAACGCCACCGGTTGTTCTTCCATTTATGGAGGAAATTTACCCACAACTCCCTGGAGTCAAAACGCAGACGGAAGAGGTCCGGCTTGGTCTAATAGTTTATTTGAAGATAACGCCGAATTTGGTTTTGGTTATCGTTTATCCATAGACAAACAAGCAGAATTTGCAGCAGAATTATTATCACAATTAAGTAATGAAATTGGCGATAATTTAGTTAATGCCATTCTTAAAACGGAACAAAAAACCGAAGCTGATATTTGGGACCAGCGGGAAAGAATTGTCATCCTCAAACACAAATTAGCACAACTTTCCGAAACCACAACAGAAGCCAATCTAAAATCCAAAATCCAAAATCTCCAATCCTTAGCTGATTATTTAGTTAAGAAAAGTGTGTGGATAGTTGGGGGTGATGGTTGGGCCTATGATATAGATTTTGGAGGAATTGATCATATAATTTCCACAGGTCGCAATGTGAATATTTTGGTCATGGACACAGAAGTTTATTCTAATACCGGAGGACAATCTTCTAAAGCTACTCCCAAAGCCGCAGTAGCTAAATATGCGACTGGAGGTAAACCTGCACCCAAGAAAGATTTAGGTTTAATGGCCATGACTTATGGTAATGTTTATGTTGCCAGCGTCGCTTTAGGTGCGCGAGATGAACATACACTCAAAGCATTTTTAGAAGCGGAAGCTTTTGATGGTCCATCAATCATAATTGCCTATAGTCATTGTATTGCTCACGGGATTGATATGACCACTGGTTTACAACAACAAAAGGCTTTAGTAGACTCAGGAAGATGGTTATTATATCGCTATAATCCGGCATTACAAGACCAGGGTAAAAATCCCCTACAATTGGATATGAAAGCGCCTTCTGAGTCAGTAGAAAAATCCATGTATCAGGAGAACCGCTTTAAAATGTTGACGAAGAGTAAACCGGAGGTGGCGAAATTGTTGCTAGAACAAGCGCAAGCAGAAGTTAATGCTAGATGGGAGATGTATCAATATTTGGCTAATAGGTAATTGGTAATTGGTAATGGGTAATTGGTTTTTACCTGTTACCTATTATCAAATAATCAATCACAAATTTTCATTCTCGCCAATTATCTATGATTAAAGGATAACCTAATGCTTGAATTTTCTGATAATGCTTAGTATTACCTGTGACTAAAATTAAATTGTTTTGGATAGCAATAGAAGCTATTAATACATCTGCTAATCCTATTGGTTGTCCAGTGCTTTCTAAATCAGCATGAATCAATCCTGAAAGTTCTGCACTTTTTTGGTCTAAATGTAGGATTTCGATTTGAGATAAATCTGCTAAAAATTCTTGAATGCGATCATGACGATTTAATTTTCTCCATCCCTTAACAATTTCGGAAACAGTAATTACAGAAATTGTATAATGTTTCCATATTGCTCTATATGCAATAGCATTGGCATTTATTTTAGGATTTTTACCTTTACGGATTTCTGAAGTAATATCTGTATCAATTAAAGATTTTCTCACAACTCAATTATTTTTGATTAACTTCTATGGTGTAAAATATCTTCAACCATTTTATCTACTAATTCAGCATCATTAGACCATTCACCAATAAATGAATTATTGATAATTTCTGGTTTGGTTAATTGCTCAATCATTGCTTTGATTAAGTCGGCAACTTCACAATGATGTGTTTGTGTCAATTGTTCTATTTTCTCAAAAGTTTCTTGATCAAGTTCAATTTCTATTTTTTTCATGATTTCAGTTATTTTTATTTGATATAGTTATTATATTATAGCAAAGTTTTTTAAATCAACATCTAAATCAGTTTCATCATAATGAATATTAATGTTTCTGAGAGCTAATTCATTCTGAAATTGCAGTAAAGGCATTTTAGCCAGTTGGGATGCTTTAACGATACTAATTTTTTTTCTTTCAAAGAATAAAATAATCAATTCTAAAACTAATTCTTTTTCTGATAATCCACTGGCTTGGACAATATCTTCGGAAATGACTAAGCTCATTGTGATCCTCCTGTTAACACAGACTAGAAAAATTATAACACATAGGTAGATATTTGTTGTTTTCTGGCATAAATTTGAGAACGGACAATTTTCACTTCTTCCGTAATTTCCTCTAAGGGTACAAGCAGTAACAATCGAACGCAGATGGACGCAGATAATTTTGTACTTCATTTGATAGATCATATCCTCTAATGTGACACATCGTCCGTAGACTGATCGTCCATAAAGACTCATAATCAGTACATGAATGAATCAAAACAAAAAATTCTTGATGCTTTAGGTTATCTGGTCAGACAACGTAGAACGGAGTTAGGAATTTCACAAGAGGAGTTAGGACTACGCGCTAACTTAGACCGCACATACATTTCTGGTGTGGAACGTGGAGTCAGAAATCCTTCCCTCACTGCTCTTGTCAGTCTTGCAGATGGCTTAGGTATTAGTGTTTCTACTCTTTTAACAAATTTAGAAATCGAAGCTGATAAAATATAGTGACAAACCAACAAAATTTAGTCGAAACAATTAAAGGCCAATTTCGACAAGGATCAACTCAATTACAAGTCTTTAATCTTTTATCAGATCAAAAATGGCATTGCAGGGAGTGCGAAGGAAAAAATATTGGATCAACTCAGTATGCTGGTGGTGGAGGTATTCAAGGACTACAACGCGGGACAAGGAGTCGTCCTGGTCTTGTCATTGAAACAAAAAAGAATTTTTGTCCAACTTGTCAACAAATACGGTTAGGAGATTGCTGGACAGGAGAGATAAAATCAGCTAATTCAGTTTCTAATATACCAGCTTCTTTAGTTCAAAGAATTCTCCAGGTTTATTCATATACAGATGTAATAGAACAGAGACAAAGAGAGAAGCATGAGTTAGTTATTGATCATAGATTTCCTATGGAACGTTGGGGAAAAAGTGAAGCTCCACATTTAACCTCTATGAGTGAAACCGAAATCAGGAAAAAATTTCAATTACTCAAGAAAGATGCTTCTGGAAATCATAATCTTTTAAAATCGAGAAGTTGTGAACGTTGTATTAAAACTGGTAAACGCGGTACACCTTTTGGCATTAAATTCTGGTATCAATCAGGTGAAGATTGGCCTTCCCAACATCAGCGAGGTGATGAAGCTGAGGAAGGTTGTATTGGCTGTGGTTGGTATGATTTTGAAACTTGGCGTAATGCACTTAACCAAAAACTATCTCAGGTTGATGAAAATGAGGTAAATTAGCAAATTGTTTTCTGTTAATTGCAATATCATTTAAGTAAGGAATCAGTGCATAACCAATACACTCTGCTAAACGTGGTGGAACAGCATTACCTATTTGCCACATGGCTTTTTTCATACTACCTTCAAAAATAAATGAATCGGGAAATGTTTGTAATCTTGCCATTTCCCTAGCAGAAATCACACGATTTAAATAAGGGTGAATATGTGTACCACCATGATTTTCTTTTACTGTCATACTCGGTTTACCAGGATATTGTCTTTTGAAAGCATCAACATATTTTGTATATAAAGAACCGCCAGGAGGAACTTGAGCAAGACGTTCCATATACTCCCGTGAATGTTTAGTCCACTCGTGATTAATTTCAGGGATGGGTGTGTATTCTGGTAAATCAGAAATTGCTGATTCAATAGCTTTGTATTCTTCTCGGTTTAATTGAGATTTAGGATAAGGGTTAGGCATCCCAAATCTATTAGCGATAAAAATAGCTCTTGGTCGAATTTGTGGTACTCCATAAGCAGCAGATTCTAAAATTGCCACAGAAATATGAGGATAACCAATAGATTCAAAAGCTTCAATAATTGCTGTCTTTACATCTCCTTTTTGTATTGTCAAAATACCTGGCACATTTTCCATCACTACATACCAAGGGCGTATTTCGGAAACAACACGCACGAATTCATAAAATAATCTATTTCGAGGATCTTTTGGATCACGTTTTCCTGCTACTGAAAATCCTTGACATGGTGGACCACCAACAACAATATTAACTTGAGGTGATCCGATTTTTTGCAGCCAATTTTCGGGGGAAAATTGTTCAATATCTCCACAGAAGTTATGACATTGTGGGAAATTTTTTTTGTGCGTAGCAGAAGCGATTGGACTAATTTCTACACTAGCTAATGGTGTAAATCCAGCTTGGAATAATCCTTGTGTGATCCCTCCAGCACCACAAAACAGATCCACAAAAGTATATTGAGATAATGGACTTGCTGGGGAACTAACATCAGTAAATATCTTATATGGATCAGAATTTTCTTGATCTAGTTCGCGCTGAATACGCTCATAGCGCCCTAACTTTGGCTTTTTTTGCTTTTGGCTAGGATTATGCTCATCCTCGTTAGGTAAAAAAGAGATTTGTGTTCCTTGCATTCGATAATTGATATGAACGTTTGCTTTGCTGTGACATATAGTCTACAATACATCAAGCATAGCAAAATTGGCAACATAATTCTAAAAACGAGAAACGAGAAAATTTATCTCGTTATCTGACACAATCTATTACTCAAAAATTAACACTGGAGTAATGAACAGGCATCAGATAACTAAAAAATGCTAAAATATATAACATTCATGAATATCATTTACATTTCTCTGGAGGAAATATTATGTTATCAACAGAACTTCAACAAGAATCAATGAAAACAAGAATTGAGAAAATTGTGGCTATTTTAATGGAAGAACGTCCTTTATTTAAGGAAGAACTAAATGCAGAGGAAATGATTCAGCATTTATGTAACATATTTCAGAAAAATTTATCTGTTGAGGAGTTTAATCTCATGGAAGATCAAGACTTAAAAAAACGCTGTAGCGGTATTTTATCTGTAGAAATACTGGCAGGATTGTTAGATGATTTAACTCCTGAACAAATAGCTATTTTTGACGAAGCAGTTAAAAGGAAATAAAAAATGACTTATTTATTAGATACCAACATTGTTTCTTTTGCTATCAAAAATAATCTCGTAATTAAGGAAAGATTAGAAGAATTACGTTCACAAGAAGAATTAATATCCATTAGTTGTATTACTTATTTTGAGGTTAAAAGAGGTTTATTTGCAGTCAACGCAATTAAACAATTAGAAAGATTTGATAATTTCTGTAAGGATTTTCAAATCATTTTTCTAGATGATTTAGCAATTGTGGAAAAAGCCGCAGAAATTCATGCAAATCTCAGATTAAGAGGATTACCAATCCAAACAGAAGATATTTTAATTGCTGCAACTGCTATCGTTAAAGGGTTTATTCTAGTTTCTCATGATAGTGATTTATTGAGAGTTGAGGAATTAACTTTAGAGAATTGGTTAGAAGAATAGGTTTTATGTACATTTTATTATGAGAAATAGAAATAGATCCCCGATTTCTCTAGAAAGTCGGGGACATGGGTATTCAGTATTTTAAATTAATCAACTTAACTCACAGTTTCTAACTGTAAACTTATTGCTTTTTTATCCTCTTCATGCTGCTGAAATTCTGCTAATTCTGATTCTATTTCAGCTTTGACCTCATGACGGAACTTAAAAAAATGTTCACCCACACCTAAAGCAATTAAATAATCATATAATAGATGAGGTTTACGGCGTATCATTGTAATTAATTGCTGCCAAAAAACAAAACGAGTAGAACGTAATACACCTTGTCGCCAACAAATAGACATTAAAAATTTAAACTCTGATTTAGTTAAAATTCGTTGATATTTAGCCCGCCAACCTTCTATCATCATAAAATGTTTAAAAGTCCGTTTCAGGTATGGCATAGGTTCATATAAATTCCAAAAAGTATCAATAAATTCCCCAGCAATTTCCGACATTGGCCGAGTCGGAACAAAATTCATTAAAGCTTTTTGAGAACCAACAAATTCACCCAAACCATCTCTTAATCTTCCCTCTGTTTGCAAGCGATTCCACATAGCTGTATTGGGTAAAGCTTGCAGCAAATTTAAATGCGCTTGGGGAATACAAGTTTCTTCTACAAATTCTTGAATCCGTTTACCTGCACCTGGTTTTTCATGATCAAATCCTAAGATAAAACCAGACATAATTTGTAATCCCGCTTTAGTAATTTTATGGCAGGATTCCACTAGAGAACTGCGAGTATTTTGTGGTTTATTAATTCCTACCAGACTGTCTATATCAGGGGTTTCAATGCCCATAAAAACTTGCACAAAACCAGCCTTTACCATTAATTCTAGTAATTCATCATCCTCTGCTAAATTTAAAGAAGCTTCCGTCAATAAAGCAAAAGGATAATTGCGTTTTTCCATCCAAGGAATTAACTCTTTTAAAAAGACCTTAGCATTACGTTTATTGCCAATAAAATTATCATCAACTATAAACACATAACGCCACCAACCCATATTATATAAAACATCCAATTCTGCTAGAATTTGTTCAGGTGTTTTGGTGCGGGGTTTACGGCCAAAAAGAGTAATAATATCGCAAAATTCACATTGGAATGGACAACCACGGGAAAATTGCACAGTCATTGCTATATAAGCATTCAAATCTAATAAATCAAATCGAGGTAAAGGAGTTGTAGTGACATCTGGTTTTTCTGTAGCCCGGAAAATTCCTTTTTCTTCTCCCTTTTCTAAAGCTTCTAAAAACATGGGAATAGTGATTTCTCCTTCATCTAAGATTAAATAGTCTGCTCCCGCTTCTAAAGCAAATTCTGGAACAGATGTGGCAAAGGGTCCGCCGACTGCCACTTTTTTACCTAATCTTTTACCTTTTTTAATTAATTCACTAAAATCCTGTTTTTGAATAATCATGGCCGAGATAATGACAAGATCACACCATTCCCAATCTACATCATTTTCTAGACGAACATTGCGATCGCTCAATCGCAATTCCCAATCACTTGGTAACATTGCCGCTACCGTAATTAAACCCAATGGGGGATTAGTAGCCCGCAGATTTGCTAAATCAAGAGTTTCCTGATAAGACCAAAAAGAATTAGGCATTATCGGCCAGATTAATAACGCTTTCATCAAGCATATCCCCCTGATTTATTTTCCTATTCAAGCCCATTTAGTCTGAACTATAAAATCTGGGTTACTTACTTTTTATCTCTCTGGAGGTACAGATTTTTTATTTTTAGATCTAGAAAATAATTCCATAAGATAATGATGTTAGAAAAATTTTTCCCTCAGCAGACTGGGAAATTTTGCCAAACACCAATAACTAATCCCCAATGACGGCTAAAATGAGTCTTGTAACCGCCCCATTGACAAAGCGGGGAAGAGGAGATAAATAACGGATAATTATGGGTAAGCAGCGCGTTCTGTCGGGAGTTCAACCAACTGGTAATTTACACTTAGGTAACTATTTAGGTGCGATTCGTAACTGGGTAGAAATTCAAGACCAGTATGAAAATTTCTTTTGTGTGGTAGATTTACACGCCATCACTGTACCACATAATCCCGCCACTTTAGCGGCTGATACCTACACCATTGCGGCTTTATATCTAGCCTGTGGTATTGATTTACAATATTCTCATATCTTTGTTCAGTCCCACGTTTCCGCACACAGTGAACTTTGTTGGTTACTCAACTGCATTACTCCCTTAAATTGGCTACAGGACATGATTCAATTTAAGGAAAAGGCACTTAAACAAGGTGAAAATGTCAGTGCTGGTTTATTGACATATCCAGTATTAATGGCTGCGGATATTTTGCTTTATCAAGCGGATAAAGTTCCTGTCGGTGAAGATCAAAAGCAACATTTAGAACTAGCGCGGGATATTGTTAACAGGTTTAATCATCAATTTGCTAAAAATAAACCTGTATTCAAGTTACCAGATCCTTTGATTAGAAAGGAAGGTGCAAGGGTAATGAGTTTGACAGATGGAACACGGAAAATGTCAAAATCAGATCCCTCGGAATTAAGCCGGATTAATGTTTTAGATTCACCTGAGCAAATTGTCAATAAAATTAAACGCTGTAAAACCGATCCAGTTCGCGGTTTAACCTTTGATGATGTAGAACGTCCCGAATGTCATAATTTATTAACCCTGTATACCCTATTAGCGGGAAAAACGAAGGAAACCGTAGCGGCCGAATGTGCAGATATGGGTTGGGGACAATTCAAACCTTTGTTAACAGAAACAGCGATTAATGCTTTAAAACCAATTCAGGATAAATATAAGGAGGTAATGGCAGATAAAGGCTATTTAGAGTCAGTTTTAAAAGATGGTAAAGAAAAAGCCGAGGCTATAGCTAATCAAACCTTAGCAGATGTAAAAGCAGCACTAGGTTATACAGTGCCATTATAAGTAGAATTGTATAGATGTTAGATTCCCTACCTCTTTGACCAGTCAGGGATCTGACTCATACTAAGGTTTAAACTAGAAAGTGTAATTCAGTTTACCTTTAAGAAAACCTTAAAATTAAATTTGCATCATGCAGAATAGCTATAGCACCAGTACATTAAACAACTTCCGCACCGCCGTAGCAGCAGGAGATTTTCTCATTACCGCTGAAGTTGCACCTCCGAAAGGGGGAGATATCACCCATACCATAGAAATGGCGGCGACTCTTAAGGGGAGAGTTCATGCTGTCAATATTACTGACGGTAGCCGCGCTGTGATGCGGATGTCTTCCTTGGTAGCTTCGGCAATTTTACTGCAAAATGGGATTGAGCCGATTTGTCAATTTGCTTGCCGCGATCGCAATAGAATTGGATTACAAGCTGATTTAATGGGCGCTCATGCTTTGGGTATCCACAACATTTTAGCTTTAACTGGCGACCCAGTAAAAGCAGGTGATCATCCTCAAGCCAAAGCTGTTTTTGATTTAGAAGCTGTGCGATTATTGCAGTTAATTAAAAACATGAATCTGGGAGTTGATTTTAATGAAAAACCTTTAACTGATGGTAAATTAGACTTATTTGCAGGGGCGGCGGTAGATCCTCAATCTCCCAGTTGGTCTGGTTTACAAAGTCGGTTTGAAAAGAAAATAGCAGCCGGAGCGCAATTTTTTCAAAGTCAATTAATTACTGATTTTGAAATATTAGAGAAGTTCATGGATAAAATTGCCTGTGGTTATAATAAACCAATTTTGGCAGGAATTTTTCTCTTGAAATCGGCCAAAAATGCCCAATTTATTAACAAATCTGTTCCCGGTGTGAATATTCCTGAACACATTATTGAGAGATTAGCTAAAGCAAAACATCCCCTGGAAGCAGGAATGAAAATTGCCGCAGAACAAGTCCAAATTGCTAGAGAATTGTGTCAAGGAGTGCATATTATGGCGGTCAAGCGGGAAGATTTGATCGCGCCAATTTTGGATTTAGCGGGGGTAGAGAAGGTTAGTTAGGAGGAAAAAGCGATCGTATTTAGTTAGGTGCGATCGCTTTCCCCCCCAATTTTGCTAAACTAGAATAAACCTCACACTATTAGGAGGATATATGACTTTTACAACTGATGTTCAGGAAGATCCAGACTTACGCCCTTATCCAGAAACCTCGCTTCCAGATCATACCCAATTACCAGACTCTAACGGTACATTCGTGAAAAATTGGCAAGAACATCCCCAAAGTATTCTACTAACTGATTCTATCAAACCAGTATTACAAAAACTTTATTCTGATGGTCAATATTTTATTGGTCAGGATTTAGGTATTTATTGGCGTATTACTGAACCACCAGAAATTGGTGCAGCAGCGCCAGACTGGTTTTATGTTCCCAATGTCCCACCTTCTTTAGATGGTAAAAGCCGACGTTCCTATGTTCTTTGGCAAGAATATATTTCACCATTAATTGTGTTAGAATTTGTTTCTGGGAATGGTGCAGAAGAGCGAGATAAAACGCCTTGGAAAGGTAAATTCTGGATTTATGAACAGGTGATTAAACCCGCCTTTTATGGCATTTATGAAGTGAATAAAGCCAGTATAGAAGTTTATGAATTAATTGGTGGACAATATCAGTTATTACCAGCAAATGAACGAGGACATTATCCAATTACACATACAGGTGTGGAGTTAGGTTTATGGACGGGTGAATATCAAAATATGGAGTTACCCTGGTTGCGGTGGTGGGATTTGCAAGGTAATTTATTATTAACTGGTGAAGAAAGAGCCGAACAGGAAACACAAAGAGCAAATCGCTTGGCTGCACAATTACGGGCTTTGGGAATTGAACCGGAAGCGTAATATTAAATTACAGCAAATTGTCATCAAACCCGGAACAAGAACCCCACCCCCAAACCCCACCCCGCAAGGGATCAGAAGGCTAAGATGTACCTTATATGATTGGAAATCGCTGTAAATGTAATGGTGACGATTTTGGATTTAACGGGAGTAGAGACAGATGATCAATAACCTTTTCACCACCAAACAAACTATCAGACTAATAAACTTCATCATGATTACCAATATCAAGTAAAAGAATCACTTCTTCTGTATTATTTTCATCAATTTCTAAAGTAAACAAAATTCGACAGTCGTAACCACAAGAACAAGCTTTTAATCCTCATAATTTTCCCTGTAATGAATGAGTGCTTAATTGACTTGACCAACAACCTCCTAGCCTAAAATAGACATTTCCTGCTAAACTAAAAAACAAATCCATAAATTTCTTCATAGAAAAATGTCTCAACAACAAACAATTAACCCCTGGAAATATAAACCTTGGTGGTGTCAACCTTGGTCAATTGTCCTGACTGCTATCACATTAATTAGTGGTAGTTGGTTAGTATTTAAAATTATGTGGTTAACAATTTTAGTGGCTATTCCACTATTAATTTGGATGGGATTTTTTCTATTAATTTGGCCGCAGATGATGGTTGAAAGTGGGCTTTTGAATAATATAGATAACAATGATCATCATGAAAGAAATGATTAGTCAAAATACTCACCAAAAGCAAATTTCTATTATTATTCCCACTCTCAATGAAGCGGATAATATTCAATCTGCAATTAATAGCACAAAATCCAGCACAAATATAGAAATAATAGTTGTTGACGGTGGTTCAAAAGATGAAACATTATTGATAGCTAAATCCTTGGGTGCTAAGATAATTGTCTCTCCCCCTGGACGCGCTAATCAAATGAATGTGGGTGCTATGGCTGCTAGTGGGGAAATTCTCCTGTTTCTCCATGCTGATACCCGTTTACCAACTAATTTTGAGCAAATGATTCGGAAAACATTAGCAAAACCAGGAATTGTGGCTGGTGCATTTGCTTTACAAATAAATTCACCTCATTGGGGGTTGCGTTTTGTCGAATTTGGGGTAAAATGGAGATGCAATCTTTTACAAATGCCCTATGGTGATCAGGCTATTTTTTTGACTAAGGATGTATTTCAAAAAGTTGGTAATTTCCCCCAAATACCGATTATGGAAGATTTTGAAATGGTCAGGAAATTAAAACATATCGGCAAAATTTATCTATTATCCACACCTGTAATTACTTCACCGCGTCGGTGGTTAAAAAAAGGAATTTTGCCAACTACTCTTCTGAATCAAATTATTATCATTGCTTATTTATTGGGTATTTCCCCCAATCAAATTCGTAATTGGTACTCTTCTTCAAAATTGTAAAAATTGTAAAAATTGTAAAAAATTTTCATGGTTATGACATTTTTATCAGAAATAGATTTGGCTTTAGCACAGGAATCTATTAAAGCATCTTCTCCCAGTTTTCTCTCATTTTTACAAAATACTTTACAATGGATTAATGGCCTTGGTGCTTTGGGAGGAATAGTATTTATTGCTATCTACATTCTTGCTACTTTGGCTTTTTTACCAGCCGCAATTCTCACTTTAGGTGCTGGAGTAATTTTTGGTGTAATTTGGGGTTCTTTATATGTGTTTATCGGTGCTACCTTGGGTGCTGTAGCTGCATTTTTGGTAGGACGTTATGTAGCTAGAGGTTGGGTAAAAGAAAAAATCTCTAGTTATAAAAAATTTGCCAATATTGATCAAGCAGTTAGCAAAGAAGGATTAAAAATTGTCTTTTTAATTCGACTCTCTCCTTTATTTCCTTTCAATTTATTAAACTACGCTTTGGGAGTTACTAGTGTTTCTTTAAAAGACTATTTTTTGGCTTCATTCGGGATGATTCCGGGGACAATTATGTATGTTTATCTGGGACATTTAGTAGGAGATTTAGCGTTAATTGGTAATAAGAGCCAACCTGATAATATGATTCTCCATTGGGTAATTCAAATTATTGGTTTAATAGCCACAATTGCGGTTACGGTTTATGTCACTAAGATAGCTAAAAAGGCTTTAAAAGAGGAAATATTAGAATGATTTTCCTAAGCATTTAGTAAACTTAAATATTAGTGTTATTACTAGGAAAGTATGATTATATATCAGTGCTTCACTGCTAATGATTAATCTCCCCAACTCTGAAATATTCTAGATTTGTTAAATATAAAACTGACAAATTTTTGATGATGATCTATTTATTAAATAAAGATTAGATAATCAAAAAATACTTTATCCTTTATCCTTGATAATTTAGAGGTAAAATAAATGTCAATTCCCGAATCTCCAAGAGTAACAATTCGTCCCATGGATGAGTATAATCAAAAACTACTCAAAAATGTTCACCCCGATAATTGGGTTAATCCCCAAGCAGCTGATTTGTATGATTTGGTAGTAATTGGTGGGGGAACTGCGGGTTTAGTTGTGGCTGCGGGTGCTGCGGGTTTAGATATAGGTCTAAAAGTCGCATTAATTGAAAAAAATCTTATGGGAGGAGATTGTTTAAATTTTGGTTGTATACCTTCTAAATGTTTAATTCGTTCTTCCCGTGTAGTTGGAGAAATGCAGAAAGCTAAGGATTTAGGTGTTAATATTTCCCAACAATTTGATATTGATTTTTCCACAGTTATGGAAAGAATGCGACGCATTCGGGCTAGTATTAGTCATCATGATTCCGTGGAAAGATTTAAAGGTTTAGGAATTGATGTTTTTTTAGGTGATGGTAAATTTACAAATAATAATACTATAGAAGTTGCCCAGAAAACATTAAAATTTAAAAAAGCTGTAATTGCTACGGGTGCTAGGGCTATTAAACCGAAAATTCGCGGAATTGAAGCAGCGGGTTATTTAACTAATGAAACTGTTTTTTCTCTAACTCAAAAACCAGAAAAATTAGCAATAATTGGTGGTGGTCCTATTGGTTGTGAATTAGCCCAAACATTTCGCAGGTTGGGTTGTGAGGTAATATTATTTGATCGTGGTTCACAGATTTTAAACAAGGAAGATAGGGAAGCAGCAGAAATTTTACAAAAAGTTTTAATTGATGAAGGTATTCGTTTAGTATTAAATTGTCAATTAGAAGAAGTGGTGACAGTAACCGAGGGAAAACGACTCTATTTTTCTGTGAATAGTGAACGAGACTCGGTGACAGTTGATGAAATATTAGTTGGTGCGGGACGGTGTCCCAATGTAGAGAATTTGAATTTGGTAGCAGTAGGTGTAGAATATGATCAGAATTTGGGTGTCAAAGTGAATGATTATTTGCAAACTACAAATCCCAAAATCTACGCCGCTGGTGATGTCTGCATGAATTGGAAATTTACTCACGCAGCTGATGCGGCGGCGCGAATTGTGATTAAAAATACTCTATTTTCCCCCTTTGGTTGGGGACGATCTAAACTCAGTAGTTTAATCATGCCCTGGGTGACATATACTAGCCCAGAAATTGCTCATGTGGGAATGTATGAAAATGACGCTCAAAAATTGGGGATAGAAATAGAAACTATCAAGATTCCCTTTAGAAGTATAGATCGAGCGATCGCAGATCAGGAAGAATCTGGTTTTTTAAAGATTCATCACCAGAAAGGATCAGATCAAATTCTCGGTGCAACCATTGTTGCTAATCATGCTGGGGAGATGATTTCGGAAATTACCACAGCTATTGTCAATAAAATTGGTTTAAGTAAACTTAGTAGTGTAATTCATCCTTACCCAACCCAAGCAGAAGCAATTAAAAAAGCCGCAGACGCTTATCGTCGCAGCTTACTAACACCAAAAACCAAGCAGTTATTGAGATTCTTAACAAAGTTTTCTTAATTATCAAAAAAATCAGCAATTACAGAAAATCACTGTAAAATTAATTAGCTAAATTGTTCAACTCGGAGTTATTTTTGCTGTGCTGAGTTCACCTTTACCCACTATTAATGCTCTCAAACAACCTACTAATGATGCTTGGGTAGAGCAAGCGATCGCTAATCTTGATATTATTTTATTAGATCACTCCCACTGTGAACGCAAAGCCGCCGGAGTAGCATTAAATATGATGTTTCGTTATCCTTCTCATCATAAAATGGTTAGGGAATTAACAGCGATCGCTTGTGAAGAATTAGAACACTTTGAACTAGTCAACCAATGGCTAGAACGCCGTCAGATCAAACTTACAGCCCTATCCGCACCCCCCTACGGTGCCGGCTTAAAATCCCAAGTTCGCGGCCAAGAACCCCATAGATTTTTAGATTCTTTACTCGTTACCGGTTTAATAGAAGCCCGCAGCCATGAACGTTTAGGACTTCTAGCTGCTAATTGTCCAGAACCAGAATTAGCTCAATTTTACCGCAGTTTAATGGCCTCAGAAGCCCGACATTTTGGCACATATTGGGTTTTAGCTGATACCTATTTTGAGCGAAAAATTGTCATGGATAGATTAGATCAATTAGCAGAGGTGGAAAGTCAATTATTATCAACTTTACACCCAGAACCGAGAATACATAGTTAGTCAATTTTTCCCGGACTATGTATTAATAACCAAGATTGCAAATCAGCTAAACTATTAAAATCTAAAAGTGCTTCGCTCAATTCTTCCAAAACAGATAATGGTAAACCAGAAATAGATTTTATCTTTCTTTGAGATATTTTACCAAACCGCTTTGTTAGTTGTCGAATCACCAAACCAATTGTCGCTTGTTGTATGCCTTGTTCTATTCCTTGTTCCAGACCTTGTTCTAGTCCTTCCTCCAGTCCTTCTTCTCTTCCCTCTTCCCTTCCTTCCTCTTTAATTTCTCGATAAACTCTAGTTTCTTTGAGCGTAATATCTAACATTGCATCTTTGCTCCTTTGTGCCTTGGTGCAAAACATATTTATTGTAAAATAGAGAAAAAGCCCGGAGGTAAAATTACGGTTTACGCACGTCCCTTAGCTCGATTAATTGAACAACTGCAACGGCTACCCGGAGTTGGTCCCAAAAGCGCCCAACGATTAGCCTTGCACATCTTAAAAAGACCAGAAGCAGAAGTAGAAGCTTTAGCTCAAGCACTTATTGACGCAAAAAAACAAGTGGGTTTGTGTCAAGTTTGTTTTCACCTGTCCGCGGACCCAGTATGTGAAATTTGTCGTCATCCTCAGCGAGATAATAGCACTATTTGTGTAGTTGCAGATTCTCGTGATCTGATTGCCTTAGAAAAAACCCGCGAATATAAAGGTAAATATCATGTTTTAGGTGGCGTAATTTCCCCCATGGATGGTATTGGTCCCGAACAGTTAACTATTCAAGCTTTAGTGAGACGGGTAAGCGGACAAAAACCCCAAGAGGTGATTTTAGCCATTAGTCCCAGTATCGAAGGGGAAACGACAACATTATACATAGCTCAACTACTCAAACCCTTTACTAAAGTAACTCGTATTGCCTTTGGTTTACCCGTAGGTGGTGATTTAGAATACGCTGATGAATTAACCCTGGCCAGAGCATTAGAAGGACGGAGAGAGTTAGATTAAAAGCTGCTATATTGCCTTTTTCTCTCTACAATTTAGAGAATGTAGAGACGTTTTCTATAACATCTCTACAAGGTTTGTGCATAAAGTATAGTTAAATTTGGTCGAGGTCTAATCTTTAATTACAGCAGTTCCCGATATTATGAAGTACAGATATTAATAATAAAACTCTTGTGGTGCGGGCATACTATGGCTAACGCCACGCTACGCGAACGACCAATCTCAGTACAAGTCTTGCCTGCACAAAGTGTACCTCACTCAAAGCTACTTGCTGTATGTTTAATGATTAGTAATTCTCCGTTTAATTTCCTCTACCAAATCTGCCAAATTTACTTCTATTTGTTCACCACTTTGTAGATCTTTTAACGACGATTTTTGCGCGGCTGCTTCCTCCCCACCAATAATTACACAAAACCTAATTCCTTGTTTATCTGCGGCTTGAAATTGTTTACCTAAAGGGCGTTTTTCAAAGTTAGTTACAACATTAATCCCCCCTTGACGTAATTGTTGTGATATTTGTAAATACATAGGCATTAAATCCTCTTGCATATTCACTACCACTACCTGAGTTGGTGTCGCAGATAAACTATTAAGAATACCCGCTTTTAACAAGCGACTAATTAACCGAGTTAAACCGATAGAAATACCCACACCAGGCATTTTTTCACCGATAAAAATTCCTACTAATTCTTCATATCTCCCACCAGAACAAATACTCCCCAAAGCCTCATGGCCTAATAGAGTAGTTTCATAAACCGTGCCAGTATAGTAATTTAAACCACGAGCAATAGATAAATCAATACAAAAACGTTTATCAGCAACTCCTAAATTTCTCACCCCATTAACCACAGTTGCTAATTCCGTTACCCCTAAATTAAATTCTGCTGCTTCGGGAATATTTTCGGCTAAATGTTTGAGTTTATCTAAAATATCATCAACACTACCATCAATTTTAATAAACTCAATAATTTTCTCCGTTTGTTCGCAAGAAATACCTTCTTTTTCTAACTCTTGTTTAACCTTAACCTCGCCAATTTTTTCCAAATTATCAATAATACTAATACAGGTTTTAATTTGCTGTTCTGCAATTCCTACAGACTGAAAAAAACCTGTGAGGATTTTGCGGTTATTCATGCGAATAACAAAATCACCAATATTAATTTTTTCAAAGATTTCCGTAATAATTGCCGGCATTTGGGCATCATAAAGTAAACTGAGTTGACCACGAGCAACCACATCAATATCACATTGTCGAAACTGCCGAAAACGTCCATCTTTTGCCCGTTCTCCCCGGAATACCATATCCATTTGATAACGAGCAAAGGGAAAAGTCAATTCATTCAAATGACGTGCAATATAAGCAGCAAAAGGAACAGTTTGATCAAATTTTAAAGCTCTAGCTTCTGAACCAGTTTCTCCCGATTTATCCTTTTCTGCTTGACGATTTGGTGGTAAAATTGGTTCGATACCATAAATAATATTATCACCTTGATTACCTTTAGCTTGCAACACTTCTAACCGTTCCACTGCTGGGGTTTCAATGGGTGTAAAACCATAACTTTCAAAAACCTTGCGAATAATATCTAGTAAATGTACTTCTAGTCGCTTTTCGCTAGGTAGAAATTCAGGAAAACCACTGGGAGTAGAAAAGTTGATTTTGTCATTTTTAGTCATGTTCTTACCTTACTAAATGGGAAATTAACTAAAGTATTAGTAAATATTAAGTAGTAAATATTAAGTAGGGTGTGTTACGGCTTGAGAATATTTGTTACCTTTAAAGATTAATGATTAGCCGTAACGCACCTTATATGTCCGTGGGTTATGCTGACGCTAACAAACCCTACTACTTACTACTATTTAAGTTTACTTTATCTTTGTTTTACTACATTTTTGCTAAACAGGCTCATATCCTATATGGTTAATTTCCATCATTAAACCACCAAGGATCTTTACTAGAGTTAGTTTTCATCAAAAATGCTTTTTTTCGTAAGAAGCGATTTAAACCCATTGTACCAATCCGTGAACCTCCCAAACCAGAAAATTTAAAAGCATTTCTGTCTCCTTCATTAATTAATGAACTTAAACCAGCATCATTAATACTAATAGTACCAGCTTCTATTTGATTGGCAACTTCTATTGCTAATTCGTCTGATTCTGCAAATACAGCAGCACTAAGTCCATAAATAGAATCATTGGCTAAATTTATCGCTTCTTCAAGATTAGCAAAAGACATCACAGGCATAATCGGTCCAAATGTTTCTTCAGTCATTATCTGCATGGAATGGTTAACTTGAGTGATAACTGTGGGACGACACCACCAACCTCCACCTAATTCTTCTACTTTACCACCACAGTGAATTACAGCCCCTTTTAACATAGCATCTTGTAAATGATCATTAATAATAGCTGCTTGTTTTTCAGAAATAATTGGACCAATTTCACCACTGTCAATAGTTGGGTAGGCTAGTTTTAATTGATGGGCTTTAGTCACTAATTGATGATAAAATTCTTCAAATATAGATTCAGCAACATAAATTCTTTCAATGGCTGAACATGACTGTCCTGTATTACTTACAGAAGCCCATAAAATTGCTGAAGTTGCTAAATCTAAATCCGCTGATTTTAAAACAATAGCCGGGTCTTTTCCTCCCAATTCTAAAAAAGCTGGAATAAAATTAATTGCCGCATTTTCAGCGACTAAACGCCCAGTTTCCACACTCCCTGTAAAACAAATTAAATCTACATCTTCAATTAAAGCTGCTCCTGTTTGTGCTCCTCCTTCCACAAAATTTAAAACCTCTCTTAATTGGGGTATATTGTTTACAGTAGTCATTAAAGGAGCGACAAAACGAGGAGTTATTTCACTGGGTTTAACTATCACAGCACAACCAGCTAATAAGGCAGGAATTGTATCAATGGTGGACAAAGATAGGGGAAAGTTCCAAGGACTAATTACGCCAACAAGAGGATAAGGAACAGCAGTTTGTTGTAAGGAAATAAAAGGAATAGATGTATTTTTTGCCGTGCTTTGTAGTAATTGCGGAGCTAAATTACACCATTTATCAATATTAGCAAGAAATGAATCTATTTCCATGATTGATGTTGATAATCTACCCGTATCACTAACTAAAGCTTCTGTTAATTGAGTCCGTTCTGATAATATAGCTTGTTTCCATTTTTTTAAGGCCGCAATTCTTTCCTCAACTGCTAATTTTTGCCAGATAATTTGTCCTCTCCGCAGCCTGTGACATTGCTGGGAAAGTAATTTTGGTGGTGGAGGAACAATGACATAATCAAATTTACCTGTGCGGGGGTTGCGAACTTCTATGGGTTTACTCATTTGTGATTAATTTAAATGTGAATTTAAAAATATTTAATTTGATTTCGCGTCAAGGAGCAAAGGAGCAAAGACGCAAAGGAAGAATTACAATCAATATTGTAGGTTTCTTAAAACGTTTTTACAGTATTTATTGTATTCTGAAAATAGTCCATTTATGGTTACTGGTATGTTGGCTGCTCAAAAACTGCGGGAATTACTCGCACTTCCTGAAATTATCGTTATTCCCGGTGTTTATGACTGTTTGAGTGCAAAATTGGTAGAAAAAGCGGGTTTTGATGTCGCTGCTACTAGCGGTTTCGGTATTGCTGCTTCTACCTTGGGTTTACCTGACTATGGTTTTCTCACGGCTACGGAAAATTTTTACAGTATCGGCCGGATAGCTAAGTCAATTAATATACCTTTAATCGCCGATTGTGATACGGGTTATGGTAACGCTTTAAATGTCATGCGAACCGTCCAAGATGCGGTTCAATTGGGTTTAGCGGGAATAATTTTAGAAGACCAAGAATGGCCGAAGAAATGCGGTCATTTTGCAGGTAAACGAGTGATTTCTATGACTGAACACGCGGGAAAAATCCGGGCTGCGGTAGAAGCGCGAGGTGATAGTAGTTTGGTGATTATAGCCCGAACTGATGCCCGCGGTCCTTTGGGTTTAGCAGAAGCTATTGACCGTGGTCAATTATATATTAATGCTGGTGCAGATGTGTTGTTTGTGGAAGCTCCCCAATCTGTGCTAGAGTTGCAAACTATAGCCGCTGCTTTTCCTCATGTACCATTAGTTGCAAATATTGTTGAAGGTGGTAAAACTCCGCCAATTTCTCCTCAAGAATTGCAAAATTTGGGGTTTAAAATTGTCTTTTTTCCTCTCACTGCACTCATGGCTGTCACTGAAGTCATGAATGTGTGTTTCCGTCATTTGAAGGCACAGGGAACTACTGATAATTTACCGGGTTTGATGAATTTCCAAGATTTTCAAGAACTCATGAATGTTCCTGAATATTTAGCTATAGAACAGTCATATCAACCATGATTTAATATTAGTAACCTTGACTACTTTTAGTATTTTTTTTAGTGTTCTCAATAAACGGCAAAACATATTATAATATTGTTACATATTTGTTAAGAAAGGTTACACGACTCTTAACAAAAGGAAATATTGTTTATGGTTGTTCCACGCGAGAATAATGCACCACATCAGGTTGTTATCATTGGTGGTGGGTTTGGTGGATTGTATGCGGCAAAGGCTTTGGCTAATACCAATGTAAATGTGACTCTGATTGATAAACGCAATTTTCACTTATTTCAGCCGCTTTTATATCAAGTTGCCACAGGTACATTATCACCTGCTGATATTTCAGCACCATTACGATCTGTATTCAGCAAAAGCAAGAATACAAAAGTGTTTTTGGGAGAAGTAACTGATATTGACCCCAAAAAACAACAAGTTATTTTAGGCGATGAAACCATACCTTATGATACATTAATTGTAGCCACAGGTGCTAACCATTCTTATTTTGGTAAAGATCACTGGAAAGAATTTGCTCCTGGTTTGAAAACTGTGGAAGATGCAATAGAAATGCGGCGGCGGATATTTTCAGCATTTGAAGCAGCAGAAAAAGAAACTGATGCCAAACAACGCCAGGCTTTCTTGACTTTTGTGATTGTGGGCGGAGGTCCAACCGGTGTAGAATTAGCCGGTGCGATCGCCGAATTGGCATACAAAACTCTTAAAGAAGATTTCCGCAACATTGACACATCAGAAACGAAAATTTTACTATTACAAGGGGGCGATCGCATTCTCCCACATATTGCCCCAGTATTATCCAAAGTAGCAGTAGAATCTTTACAAAAGTTGGGTGTGGTTATTCATACCCAAACCAGAGTTACGAATATTGAAAATGACATTGTTACCTTCAAGCAAAACGGTGAATTGACAGAAATTCCCTCAAAAACTATATTATGGGCAGCTGGTGTTCAAGGTTCGGCTCTGGGGAAAATCCTCGCAGAACGTACAGATGTAGAGTGCGATTTCTCTGCAAGAGTCATTGTAGAACCTGACTTAACCATCAAGGATCATAAGAATATCTTCGTCATTGGAGACTTAGCCAACTTCTCCCATCAAAATGGTAAACCCTTACCCGGTGTTGCACCCGTAGCCAAACAAGAAGGAGAGTATGTAGGTAAACTCATTCAACTCCGACTTCAAGGTCACACTTTACCACAATTTAATTACAACGACGTGGGTAGTTTGGCGATGATTGGGCAAAATTTAGCTGTTGTAGATTTAGGCTTCATTAAACTCACAGGTTTTATTGCTTGGGTATTTTGGTTAATAATTCACATCTACTTCTTAATCGAGTTTGACACTAAAATAGTAGTCATAATTCAATGGGCCTGGAATTATATTACTCGTAATCGTCGCTCTCGATTGATTACAGGGAAAGAAGCTTTTTTAACACCGCAAACTGTTAACAATAGTAGTCATTCTCCGACTACAGGAAAAAAGCAACCAGTCAATCTCTAAGATTTGTGGTTTTTAGTACCACCGCATTAACCTGGATTAAAAAACCCGCCATTCCTCTCAACACTGAATCCAATTAGGTGAGGTGGATGTTGGGTTTCCTTGCGTCAACCCAACCTACAGGGTAAAATCAAGATTATTATGATACTTTCATCAGATGAATCAACCAATTTTTCACATACAGCAGTTCCCAGTATTATCAAGTACAGATATTAATAATAAAACTCTTGTGGTGCGGGCATACTATGGCTAACGCCACGCTACGCGAACGACCAATCTCAGTACAAGTCTTGCCCGCACAAGGTGTACCTCACTCAAAGCTACTTGCTGTAAATTATCAAAATCAAGTTGAAAATCAAGTTGAAAATCAAGTTGCATGAGTTCAAAAGCCTCAGACAATTTTCCTTCTTCTATATAAAAAACTTCCCTATCAAATGACATATCTAAATTCCAGTAATAATACTTTTATACATAATTTCAACTCTCTCAAATATCCCTCTGTCACCAGTTTCTGGATTATCAGGATGATATATTTTAGAAAGTCTATAATAAGCAGATTTTATTTCTTCTTTTGTAGCTGTCTTTGGATCTAGTCCAAAAACCTGCCAAGGTTTGAAGTAGTTAAATATACAGCGTTTTCCGCTCTGATGAAGTACAAAGTTGAATCATGAAACTCTTGTGGTGCGGGCATCTTGCCCGCTAGATATGTACCTCATAACACCGGGAAGTGCTGTATTAATCCCATTAATACAGCCATATCCTTGTTGATTTTCTCCTCCTGATAAAATACCAACAAATTTACGATATAGCATTTCTCATGTTAATTTTAAAGCGAAAGTCAATCTTTTCCATCCCATCTGTTGCCATTATAAAAGCACCACAATTCTTTAATTCCTGCGTACTTTTCACATTAAATCTATAATATACAGCTTGCTTTAATTCCTCTATTTTAAGTGATACAACAGTTATTTTTGATTTTGGTTGAGAACTTTGGATAATAAAACAAGCAAATTGCTCCAAGATTTTAGTATCAACCCGACTCACCTTGGAAAGACGAATAATTTCATCATGTACTTGTTGGTTTAGAAGTAGTGGAGTCATTTCTTTTCGGCTACATCTTTTAACTCCGGGTTTCCATTCAATCAATGTCCCCAGTAGGGGCGAACGGCAGTTCGCCCGTACAAACACATCGTTTCCATTCAATTAATGTCCCCAGCGAGTAGGGACAAGCCCTGTAAGGGCTTTCCTGCCGTTCGCCCCTACCCCTATGGTATTACTATGAAGTCTGTCGTCGCTAAAGTTGTCGGTTGATTAAACAAATCTGCAAAAGCCCCACCAGTTCCTAAACCCGCTGCAGTCCCATTTTGATTGTAGAATAAGTAACCACTCCCACTACTATAAACAATAAACGCAGCTTGAGTATTAACTGAATCATCATCAGTAACCACCGCAAAATCACTACCTTGACTCAAACCATTACCTTGAACACTTTGAAGAGCATCAAAAGTAATTTTACTCAAGACAAACTTATCTCCCGTAGTAAAATCAGAAATCTGGTCTGAGCCAATATCGCTGGGATGATAAGCTCTACTACTACTATAAATAAAGTGGTCAGTCCCCAGACCACCAGTGAGAATATCATCACCCACACCTCCCGTTAAACTATCATTACCGCCATTACCTCGCAGATTATCATTCCCTAATCCTCCCACTAAGCTATTATCAAGGGGATTACCCGTTAACCTATCAGCACCATTACCACCAATAATATTTTCTATGTTGGCAGTAAGAGTTAAACGAAGATTAGTGGTAACAACCGTTTGAATAGTCGTTACTCCTAAATTCAGAGTAGCAGCCCCAGTTGTACCAGTTAAGTCAATAACATCAACTCCACCCGTTGAAGTTTCCTGAATGGTATCATTACCTAAGACTGTGGTAGCATTAAAACTATAGGTATCATTCCCATCACCACCTGCTAAAATGTTGTTAGCACTGTTCCCTGTGAGGACATTGTTACCTGTATTCCCAGTGCCATTAATAGCTGTAGTTCCAGTTAAAGTGAGGTTTTCTACACCAGCAGGTAATATAAAAGTTGTACTGCTTTCGATGGTATCTGTAATAGTGATCACAGGACTTGCATTAACAACCACAGCCCCAACAGGATTAGACAATGCTAAATTAAATGTTTCATTGGGTTCGTTAAAGTTGTCATTAACAATAGGAATAGAAAGAGTTGCCGTAGTTGCACCCGCAGGAATAGTTAAAGTCCCACTCACAGGAGTATAATCACTATTGGCTGTGGCTGTACCCGCAGTGGTACTGTAATTAACGCTAACCCCTTGATTTGAAGGGGTGCTAAGGGTGAAAGTCATAATTGCGTTGTTGTCAACCCCTTCCACAACAGTGAGATTATTCACAGTTAAAGTTGGAACATCATCATTGTTAATCGTACCGGTACCTACTCCAACTCCTATGGTGGCATTAACAGGGTTTGAAAGATTGACTTTAAAAGTTTCGTTGTCTTCTACCAACGTATCCCCATTAACAATAACAATCAGAGGTTGAATGGTTTCACCGGGGTTAAATGTAATTAGTCCGTTTTTAATAACATAATCAGTACCAGCAACAGTATCAACGTCACTCGTTTGATAATCAACGGTAATGGTTTGACTACTGGGGTTAGAAAGAGTCACCGCAAAGTTAAAGGTTGTTGTCCCACTATCACCTTCCATTAAAGTCACATCACTAATACTGATTTGCGGTTGGGGGTCATCATCAGTAATGGTAACTGTAGCAGATTGATCCGTGCCTAGACTATAACCTGTACCGGGGTTGAGGGTGAGAATAACATCTTCATTACCTTCAAATATGTTATCATCCGTTGGAGTTACATTGACAGTTGTGGTATTGCTATTTACCCCAAAAGTTGCTGTTGCGGGAGAAGTGTAGTCAGTGCCATTAATTCCCGTTCCTGTTAAACTAAAGTAGACGGTGAGGGGAATGTTAGTTACGCCTTGACGAGTTATGGTAAAGACTCCAAGGTCGGGAGTAGTACCAGGTGGGGTTTCTGCCGCGTCCGCATCAGTCGCAATGACGGTTATAGCAGTATCATCATTGTGAATTTTACCGTAACCTTCTCCATCTTTAATCAAGGCCCCAGCAGGATTTAAGAGGTTGACTTTAAAAAGTTCATCGTTTTCTGCTGACGTATCCCCATTGACGGTAATATCCACAGTCTTACGAACTTCACCGGGGTTAAATATAATTTGTCCGTTTTTAATAAGATAGTCAGCATCAGCAACAGTAGCATCAAGGTCACTCGTTTGATAATCAACAGTAATAGTTTGGCTACTGGGGTTGGTAAGTGTCACTTCAAAGGTCAAGGTTGTTGTCCCACTATCACCTTCTGTGACATTCGCATCATTAATACTGATTTCCGGTCGGGGGTCATTATCAACAATGGTAATAGTAGGACTATTACTCGTTCCCACTGTGTAACCAGTACCCGTTAACAGGTTGAAAATTACCGTTTCATTACCTTCAAATATCGTGTCTTCAGTAGGATTAACAAAAATAATGGCTGTACTACTCCCAGAGGCAAAGGCAGCAACACCGTTTAATGTACTGTAATCTGTACCATTGGTAGCTGTTCCTGATAAGCTGTAATTAACATTGAGAGATTTAGTTATGCTACCCGTGCGGTTGAGTTGGAAAATACCCGGAGCTCCTGACTCCGTAGCTTGAGTATAGATGGGAGTAACAGTCACACCAGGCGAGTCATCGTTTCTAATTATGCCGATACCTTCATTTTTTCCCAAAGTAGCATTAACAGCATTGGTCAACAGAACAGTAAAGGCTTCGTTAATTTCACCAACTGTATCACCATTAATGGTAATCGGTAGGGTTTTAGTTGTTTGTCCAGGAGTGAAAGTAATAGTTCCGGTTGTGGCTACATAATCATTATTAGCAGTTGTGGCATCATCATCAACGGTTTGGTAATTCACGCTGATAGTTTGACTGCTGGGGTTAGAAAGACTGACAGTAAAAGTAGCATTCCTTGTACCGCTATTGCCTTCAGTGATAGCGACATCATTAATAGAGACTTGGGGAATAGCGTCATTATCAGCTATAGTTACCGTGGCTGTTTGAGGAGTTCCCAGAGTATAACCAGTGCCAGTAGCCAGAGCCAGAGTTACAGTTTCGTTACCTTCAAAGATGAGGTCGTCCGTAGGTGTAACCGTAATGGTTGTAGTCGTACTTCCAGCGGGAAAAGTAGCAGTCCCCGTTAATCTCAGATAGTCTGTACCATTAGTAGCCGTACCGCCAATAGTATAATTAACCGTTAGAGAACCACTAAAATTAGAACGACGCAGAGTAAAACTCCCAGGTGTATTATTTTCGTTGGCGTTAATGGGTGTACTTACCACAGAAATTACGGGCAGATTTTGTTCTATTGCTACTGCTTGTCCAGCTAAAGTAACTACAGCCTGGTCATTCTCAGTTTGCAAACGAGCGATATCCCACGGACTCAAATCTTCTCCCATTACCACCGCAGCAAAATATTCACCTTCATCTCCGGCGGTGTCTTGGTAATTCAGGATACTATCAAGATAATGCCCGTATTCTTCCAGAAATACCGCCGTAATAGCGTTTAAATCAGCGGTTTTGATTAATTCCTCCGATAAATAGAGGGTATTGGTAGCCGCCGCAAAAGCACCTCTAGCGTTGTTTATTTGACTACTAGCAATAATTTCTAAATTAGGTAACGTGCCAAAATTCCCAGTTAACCAAGCCTGTTTTAGTAGTACAGTGTCTTCTCCTGTAACACCAAATATTTTTTGTAATGAAATATCAAAATCAGTGCGACCAGCAAACTTACGTAATTTAGTCAGAGCGGTTTTAAGGATAGATTGCCAATTATGATTAGTCATGACAGTATACACCTGATAAGTTGTTAATATTCTAAACTAGTAGTTAGTGATTTTTCCAGAAGCAGATCAACAATTTCCCGTATTAACGATTATCTATAGCTGCTTATTAGCATATAGAGTCATAAACAATAGTTGTAGGGTGTGTCAGATATCAACAAGAATACCCAAGGAATGGGAGAAGAAGGACAAAAATTAGGAATTAGCTATAACTTGCTTAATTGCTGCTCTTAAGAGATTGAGCCAATCAGGGATTTGTTTTAATTCAATTAAATCCGACATCTCAATTTTTATTTTTAGGTAGAAACTTTCTAAGAGCTTACTGTTTTTTTTGGTTGGTATAGCAACTATCAAGCTATAGAAGCCTAGAATTTTTTTTCTATTGTTAGAATACAGCAAACAGCATCATATTATGATGATGCTTATTATTATGGTGAATATAATTTTATTTGATATGCCAAAAAAAACCCGCGGGTGCAGCGCGGGAATTAAATTGTTTTTATTGATTAATAATAGTATAGCAAAAGTAGGTAAATTATGCAAGACAATTTCTAATAATTTTTTATTTTCCCATAAATCCATTATACACAATCCCGATAGAAGTTATCAAGATTCCAGACCTCATCTTTGGGCGTTTTGAGGGCGTTTCCATTCAATTAATATCCCCGACTTTGTAGGGGTGAACGGCCGTTCACCCCTACCATTTGCGTTTCCATTCAATTAATATCCCCAGCGAGTGGGGACTTTTGTTGAAACCATAACTAAGGATATAAACCCCTATCGGTTAAGGCTTGGGCGACCCTACCTACACCCAAAGTATAAGCAGCTAACCGCAAATTTACCCCCCTTACCTTTGACTCATGAATCACCTTACGGTAAGCCTGAACCATTAAATGTTCCATTTCTTTGTTAACTCGTTCTTCGTCCCAGAACAGGTAGGAAAGACCTTGTACCCATTCTAAATAACTCACTACCACACCCCCAGCATTGGCTAAAATATCTGGTAAAACGGTAACACCACGGGCTTCTAAAGCTCGGTTAGCCTCTAAAGTTACCGGACCATTAGCAGCTTCCGCAATAAATTGCGCTTTGATTTGATTAACATTCTCTTGAGTAATTTGGTTTTCTAATGCTGCGGGAATTAGTACATCACAAGATAAAGTTAGCAAATCTGCATTACTAATAGGTTTACCTTGGGGAAATCCCACTACACTGCGGCGGTTTTCAGCAGCGTAAGCCTTAACAACGGGAATATCAAGACCAGCTTCAGAAAATATACCTCCAGCACCACTGGAAACAGCGATAATTTTCGCCCCTGCTTTATGTAGCAATTCTGCCGCAGCCCCGCCCACATTACCGAAGCCTTGAATCGCTACCCGCGCTCCCGCCAAGGATTTACCATGATCTGCTAGGGATTCACGGATGACAATCATTACACCCCGTCCGGTAGCCATTTCTCGTCCTAATGAACCACCAATAGATAGAGGTTTGCCTGTAACTACTCCTGGAACAGAATGACCCACATTAACAGAGTAAGTATCCATCATCCACGCCATTTCCCGCGCTGATGTTCCCATGTCTGGAGCAGGTATATCTACCGATGGTCCAATGTCTTTAATTAATTCACTAATATAACGGCGGCTAATTCGTTCTAATTCCCCCACAGTGAACTTTTTGGGGTCTATGGGAATTCCCCCTTTCCCACCACCGTAGGGAATACCTAACAATGCACATTTCCAAGTCATGAGCATGGCCAGGGCGGAAACTTCCCGTAATGTCACCGCCTCATGGTAGCGAATACCACCTTTATATGGTCCTAAAATATCCGAATGTTGTACCCGGTGTCCTGTCAAAACCCGCACATCTCCATTATCCATTTTCACAGGTATGGAAACTGTGACAACTTTGCGGGGATAACTAAGTATTTCTACGATACTTGCATCTAATTTCAATTCTTTAGCAGCCCATTGTAAATAGCTACAAGCTTGATCATAGGGGCAAATATGCGCCGGAGAATCACTTTCCATAAGTGGGAGAGAGGTTGTTACCATAATATTTATTCCTGAGTATAGTATCTTGTCAACTGGATTCATAAGGTTAGCTTACCTTGTTTTTTGAGAAATATATAAATTTTGTAGTTTTTGTTACAATTATATTTTTTAATTATATTTTTATTTGTATGATCTTGTTGGGTTTCGTCAACCCAACCTAGGTTAAATGAATACAGCAGTTTCCGATATTATAATGATAAAACTCTTGTGGTGCGGGCATCTTGCCCGCACAAAGTGTACCTCATAAAAATGAAATCTGCTGTATGATCTTGTTGGGTTTCGTCAACCCAACCTAGGTTAAATGAATACAGCAGTTTTCGATATTATAATGATAAAACTCTTGTGGTGCGGGCATCTTGCCCGCACAAGGTGTACCTCATAAAAATGAAATCTGCTGTATGATCTTGTTGGGTTTCGTCAACCCAACCTAGGTTAAATGAATACAGCAGTTTTCGATATTATAATGATAAAACTCTTGTGGTGCGGGCATCTTGCCCGCACAAAGTGTACCTCATAAAAATGAAATCTGCTGTATGATCTTGTTGGGTTTCGTCAACCCAACCTAGGTTAAATGAATACAGCAGTTTTCGATATTATACAGCACTTCCCGGTGTTATGAGGTACAGTAACAACAATTAGTGAACCAATTTTTTAAATGTTGAGGATTCATCAAATCGAGAGCAACAGAAATAACTTTATCAACTATTTC
>NZ_JACJPZ010000026.1:0-65817 GCF_014696335.1 Dolichospermum sp. FACHB-1250 | reverse complement strand
TTTATCAGTTGTCTGTGAGTTAATCACATTTTATTTGTCAGAATCAGGATGTCCAGGATTAGAGGATTTACAGGATTGTTGTTTATCAGTTGTCTGTGAGTTAATCACATTTTATTTGTCAGAATCAGGATGTCCAGGATTAGAGGATTTACAGGATTGTTGTTTATCAGTTGTCTGTGAGTTGATCACATTTTATTTGTCAGAATCAGGATGTCCAGGATTAGAGGATTTACAGGATTGTTATTTATCAGTTGTCTGTGAGTTAATCACATTTTATTTGTCAGAATCAGGATGTCCAGGATTAGAGGATTTACAGGATTGTTGTTTATCAGTTGTCTGTGAGTTAATCACATTTTATTTGTCAGAATCAGGATGTCCAGGATTAGAGGATTTACAGGATTGTTGTTTATCAGTTGTCTGTGAGAGGAATATTAAACTGGTTTTTTAATGTTGCTAAGGCTTCCTCTGCTGGTATTCCTTGTCCTTGATTAAATTCATTTAATCCTTTACGAATACCTACTATTGCTTCCAAGTAATCAATTCTTTCTAATAGTTCTTGGTATGTACTTAGAGATGATTTTGGTGTAGTTTTGAGGGAGCGGAGAAAACCTAAAAGATCCTCTAGTAATTCTTTGGGACTATTATCAATTTCTTGTAACAGTAATTCTTTGATAGTCATGGTAGTTAATTGTTAAAGTTTCTGCTTTGATTATAGCAGGTTTCGCGTAACTTTTGACCTAATTTAAAACCAAGTTTTTTGGGTATCATCCTGTAAATCATTAAATCTTGGACATTATCTCGACTTACTTCGACAAGCTCAGTACAAGTCGCTCGATAACCACCTGATTCTGACAATATCTTATAAATTATTACTCATTTTACTCGATGTTTTCCAAAAAATTAATCTTTCTATACAATTGCTTTAATGGTAATTTCACATTAATTGATGCCAAATGTAAAATAGCATCTTCTGTTTCATATTCAGTTAAAACCCATTGATTTTGATGATTTTTTACGTACTGCATTATATAATATTTAGTTTGGTCAATTAAAATATATTCTTTAAATTCAGGAATGGAACGATAATAGAGAAATTTATCTCCCTGATCATAATCTTTTGTAGATTTAGATAAAACTTCACCAATTAATAACGGGTTAGTAACTATAGTGGTGTTATTTCCATAATAAATAGGTTCACCTTCAATTACCATCACGTCAGGATAAGTAAATTGGCGATATTTTGGTATCCACAGTTTAACATCACCAATATAGACTTCATAATCTAAATCATTTAAGGCTATATTCAAGCCAGTAGCTAAATTTAATGCTAATTTATTATGATTTGTTGTTCCACCAGTCATAGATATAATTTCTCCGTTTCTGTATTCATTTTTATGATCAGATTTTGCCTCTAGTTCTAAATATTCTTCTGGAGTATAGTAGGCTGTAACTGTTTTGATTTCTTGAGTAGTAATTTGTAGTTTCATAATCCTGTAAATCCTTTAATCTTGGACTTCCAGATCCCGGTTTTTTTTAAGAAGTCGGGGATCTAAGCACTCTTATATTATACCTTTTAAAAGGTCTTCTGCTTTTAACTGATAATGTTCTATTTTTACATAGGGTTGCCAATCTAATTTTACTGGGTCTTGAATAGTATGAACTTCTGGAGATAAAGCACAATTAAATACTACATATAACCAGTAATCCCTCTTTAATCTTGCTGCTGTTTTATATTCATTGGTTGTTAACGCCACTTCACCAATATTTGCCTGTCCTTTGACTTCAATAAATCTGACTAAACTAGCTTTTAATGGATCTCCAGAATCAGGTTGACGGGATATCAAATCAAAGCCGCGATTTTCTTTTTCTACACTCATAACTTGCCAACCTCTGGCTGTTTCATATTCTATCACTGTCTGAATTGCTATTTTTTCAATTTCATCATCAGCTACCATTGGTGCGATTTCTGGAGAACTTCTTTCAGGATGGGGTAATACCCAAGCACGGCCATGATGATGAATATCGGTAATTGCACAACTGGCTTCTTGCTGCAATTCTTCCCGACGTTGTTCTAACCTCCCATTTAATTCAAATGATCGGTCATCTAATTGTTTCATTCTCCCATCTAAACCTTGTTCTTTATCACCAGATTCTTTCTGTTGCAATAATTCTCCATATTGAATCTGGATTTTATCAATAATTATAGTCAAACTGTTTTCTATATAATTAGAAATTGTCTCTATTTCCTTTTGTCGCTGAGTCCTAATTTCTGTTAAAAATCTATTTAACTCCTGTTCAATTAATGCTTGTTCTACCTGTTCTCGTATGGGTAAATTACTATCATCTGGTAAATAATCAACTAAGTTATGATTATCTATATTTTCTCCATTTTTAATCGGAAAATCTGCTTTTTTTGCTGGTACTAAATCTAAAAATAAAGTTGGTTGGCGGACTGTCATTGTTCCATTTAACTCTGTCTGTACCACATATAAACGTTCATGGAGTTTTCTACCCCGTCCATCGGTAATAGCAGCCGAAAATACATCTAATCTCGCTGGTGATTTACTATGCAAGTCTAAGAATATCGCACCCCGACGCAAATCTTCCTGTACCTGTGCAGAAACTTCATCCCGTACACATTCAAATAAGGGATGTCCTGGTGTCACCCATTCCAATGTCGGGTCATCTATTAAGATATTTTTATCAAAGGTAATCTTTTTATAGTCTCGTCCCAATTTACCAAAGCGGTTTTCTAACCTATCTCCTGTTCCCCATAGAGTCCGAGGAACACGCCCAATTCTATATATTTTCTTACCCTTAGCTGTTTCCTTGGGATGAATCCCCGCTATAGGTGCTGCTTGTACAAAGAAATCATGAATCACTTCAGGTACTAATCTCCGTTCCTTAGCTTCAGCAGATTTACCAATAATTTGTGATAAATTTAACTCCCGTTTTGCCAGTCCTTCCAGGGCCGAATCGCTAATTTTACGGAAATGCTCCGTATCTACCTGTTCCACAATCTGATTCATAATTACAGACTCAGTAAGATTATGAGCGTACATATCCCGCATCATCCGTTCTAACTGATTAGCAGGGAAAATATCACCCAGTACGTTAAATACTTTACCCGTCCTCTCTGGATCTAAATCTATCTCAATAGCGCGAATCCGTTCAAACAGTTTCCATAATACCTTACCTTCGCTGGTGTTAAGAGCTACAAAGTTAAAAATCAAACAATCCTTATCCTGTCCATAGCGGTGAATCCGTCCCATGCGCTGCTCTAACCTGACAGGATTCCAGGGAATGTCATAATTAATCATAAACCAACAGAATTGTAAATTAATACCTTCCCCTGCGGCTTCTGTAGCTACTAAAACTTGACAATCTTCTCTAAATTCCCGTTCTGAATAAATCCGAGTATGGGGGGTATCTCTATCACCTATTTTCATCCCCCCATGAATTTGGGTGACAGTTAATCCCCATTCTCTTAATTTCCCAACTAAATAATCTAAGGTATCTTTATGCTCGGTAAAAATGAGCATTTTCATTTTCGGATCTTTAAATATTCCTTCTTGGGTAATTACTTCTTTCAGCTTGACTAATTTAGATTCAATTTCTCTCTTTTCTAATATCAGTGCTTGACTAATTAATTCATTGAGTTGCAAAATTTCTTTTTTTAAAGTAACAGGGTCAATAGAAGCAACTACACTTTCTAAATCACTGATAATTTTTTGCTGATCTGTTTCTGTTAATTCTTCAAAATCCTCTGGAAGTTTTTTATTAATTTGCTCTTGACGATAGCTTTCTGGGTCTTCTAAAATCCTCTGGCGTTTATCACGCATTCTTTCTAAACTTCGTCTGACAGCGTAAATACTAGAAGCAAAGCGACGTTGTAACATGGCCATTGTAAAACCTAAAGCCCTACCTCTGGCTGTATCATCACTAGCAGCTTTAACTGATTGGTCTTCTACATAATCAGTGAGTGCATGATAAAATTCTAATTCTTCTGCATCAATTTGAAATTCAATGGTGTCAACTTTACGGTTAGTGAATAGTTTTTTGACAATTCCTGTTTCTTCAGGGAATGTAACTAGAGCTTCTTTAGTTCGACGTAGGTAAAAAGGAGCATTATTCCGTTTCATTGCGTCCTCTAAACTGCTGACATCTCCATAAACATCTCGGTCTAATAATTCTAGAAATAAACAAAAGTTTTTCGGATCACCTTTATGGGGTGTAGCTGTCATTAATAAATAGTGGTCGGTAATTTTTCCCAGTTCTTCACCGAGTTTATAAGCCAAGGTTTTATTATCGGAACTATAGGCACTCATTTTATGAGCTTCGTCTACAATGATTAAATCCCAATTACTTCTTAATAAACTATCTTTTGCGTCCTCAATGCGCGAAACCCAAGATACAGAAGTGACAACTTGATTTTTTTCTTGCCAGGGATTAAAACCATAGTTAGCGCGGAGGACATCACCGCGTACAACTTCAAATTCTTCTCGAAATTTGTCTTTTAGTTCTCGTTGCCATTGAAATGTTAGGTTAGCAGGGGTAATAATCAGGGTGCGTTTAACTAATCCTCTAATTTTTAGTTCTTTAATTAATAATCCTGCCATAATGGTTTTCCCTGCTCCAGGATCATCAGCTAGTAAAAACCGAATGCGAGGCTGTTTTAAAAAATACTCATAAACCGCTTCTAATTGGTGTGGTAAGGGGTCTACACGAGCGATCGCTAATGCAAAATAGGGATCATACTCATAAGCTAATCCCAACCGCAAAGCTTCCACACCAAAGCGAAAATATTGGGCGTTACCGTCAAAGGGTTCTTTTTCAGGTGAGGATTCTAACTTTTCCAACTGTTGAGCATTGAGAATTGCTTGATAAGTATGATTGGTATTAATTCCAGTCCCAATCAGTTTTATCGAATCACCCATTGGTACAACTACCAATACCTGTACAGGTTCGGGAAAGATTGAACCACGAACAATTACATTTGCTTTCAGTTGGTCTAGTTTCACACTGTCACCATCACTTTAGAATATGCCTTAATTTAAGGTATACAAATATAGGCAGAAATAATACGGTAAATAATCAGAAAAACCATTGTCATCTACCTAAAGTTAGATATTGATCAACAAGTAATTCTTGGGAGGAAACTGCCAACCACAAAAGCGTAAGTAGGTTGGCGTTAAAAATTGATAGTGAGGGAACTCTTAACTGGGAACTCTTAACTGGGAACTCTTAACTCTTAACTGGGAACAGGAAAGAGGTTTTGGGCAACTTTACTTTTCGTTACTTATGTCGGTTTTTTTCCGTTCACCTATTTACTCTACCCACAGTAGAGATACACAATGAAACAGCTTCATTATTTCTTGGCAATTATCCAGACCGCGTGAACAATGCCAAGAATATAAAAACCAAAGATAGTCAAAAGTAAATTAATCCAAAAATCTAGACCAAAACCCACTTGTAAAAAGACTCCCAAAGGTGGGAGAAAAATTGCCACTATAATTCTAATTACATCCATACTCATCAATACCTTTTGTGAATAGCTGACATTTCTAGAGTTAACATCACCGTCTCTCGTGATCATTCCTGAAAAGATACAGTAAACCGTACTCTTCAACCACCACTAATTTTAGCCTTGTAACCTAATTTTACCAAAATTTCTAAGATCTTCTGTTTATGGTCTCCCTGAACCTCAATTTCATGATCTTTAACCGTGCCACCGGTACCGCATTGGGCTTTTAACTGTTTTAATAAATTAGCCAAAGTTTCCGGTTTAGTTTGAAAACCAGTAATAACCGTGACAGTTTTCCCCTTCCGTCCAGCGCGAGTGGCTTGGATTCTTACATTTTGCTGATTTGGGGGTAAATCTTGGATTCCCCGCTCCAAAGCCCGTTCTAGTGGGGGTGAACTACCGTTACCAAATTCCTGGTAGACAAAGTTTTTGTCAGATTTAGGATTAGCCATAGATAGAATTTAATGCAGGAAAAATAAACTTTCATTCTCAACAATTTTAACCTAAGCGGTGGCAATTCAATATATCATTGCTGCATGATAGACTATATATAAGAGGATAAGAGAAAATAAACCACAAAGAAGTCGTGCCTTCATGGTTCATTACATTAGTTATTACCTAATTCTAACTGTCCCCCAAGGGTGGAATTAAAACTCAAATTTTAAAATTTCAAGTCTTCAGAACTGACACTAACAGATTGGGAATTTTGACTTTTCACAGTCTGTGCTAATTTGCCATTAGAGAGAGCAGCAATAGCACGAGCGTATTGGGGATCACTATTTGTACCGATTAAACTCGGATTAGAAGCCAATTGGCGTTCTTGCGTTTGTGTTAAGTCTAGCTTGATATCAGGTGCAATCCCCTTATGGTTGATATCTGTACCATTGGGTGTATAATAATGGGCAATGGTGACGGCTAAACCTGAACCATCTTCTAGTTCATGGACTGACTGTACCAAAGCTTTACCAAAGGTTTGACTACCAACAATTACAGCCCGTTTGTTGTCTTTGAGAGCGCCGGTGAGAATTTCACTGGCACTAGCAGAATTACCATCTACTAAAATTGCTAAGGGTAGTTTAGTAATAGCTGTACCATTAGCTGTGGTTTGGGCGCTCGATCCTTTGCGGTCTACGGTTTTGACGATATGACCGTCATTTAGCCACATCCGGGCAATTTCTATACTCGCATTCAACAAACCACCGGGATTACCTCGTAGGTCTAAAACATAGGAATCAACTTGATCACTATTCCCTCTGCGAATAGCTGCACGCATTTGATCAGCTGCGTGGGAGCTAAATTCTTGTAAGCGAATATATCCAACCCGCCGATTCGCTTCTTGTTTGAGGGTATACCGAACAGTAGGAACTTCTATTGTTGCCCTTGTTAATTTAATTTTGAATTTGCTTCCTGGTCGTTCTAGCTCCAGGCTAACACTAGTACCTACTTGACCACGAATTAATTTTGAGCCATCTTCTACTGTCATTTTCAGGGTAGATTTACCATTAATGGCTAATATCTCATCCCCTGATCTTAGTCCGGCTTTAAAGGCTGGAGAATTGTCTATAGCCTCTATCACGGTGAGACGCTTGGTGTTTTCGTTTACTTGCATCCGAATACCAATCCCGGATACTTCCCCAGATGTTTGACTAGTTAGGGATTCATACTGTTGGGGGTTCATAAACCGAGTGTAGGGATCACCGAGCTTTTGCAAAGCTGCGCGGATTGCTACGTAGGCTTCATCTTTAGAAGTATAGTCTTTACTTAATAGGCTCTGCCTGATTGCTTGCCAATCTTGTTGATTAAATTTATCATCAACATATTCACGATTCACCAACTGCCAAACTTGGTCAACTAATGCTTTAGGACTATCTTGTAAAGCAGCATGAACTGATTTTGTCCAAGCTTGACCAAATACAGATATGGTAGCAGTTGTGGCGATCGCTCCACCAATCAAGGCAGCCCGGAGCGGTGAGTAATGTTTCGCAGATTGGTTCATGTATATTAGCGGAAATAGTTGTGTTTTTGAGGGTTTATTAATCAGAATTGCCTGATTTTTTGTGGTTTTTTATCCTAATAACCTTTATACTTCATCTATCTTGAGACCTTTTTTCCGTTATGGAATATTTTATTTGTTGGTTAGGCACTATTACAGGTTGAGTTGAACCGTTTTTTTACAAAAAAACAAAAGCCACCTTGTGACATTGACATAAGTGTCATTTATAAATTCTCAATTATCTTCTTTACCATACCATTTTCTTGCCTGAGTGGGTGTAATTTCTATTAACATAATCATTAAAGTTTTATTAATGATGTTTTATAAACTGATCATCAATTCTATTAATTCACCTTAGGTGTAAATCAATAAAATGTAACAATTATTACAAAGTTTACTTCTCCTTTGCCAAAAGACCAGATTTTGTTGTCCTGTGTATAATTCTCTTTTAAGAAGGATCATGAACTAAGATGATATCATTTTTTGAGTAGCTGAACATAAATATCATTCATTCCAGACTATGTAAGATATGCAAAAAACTCAGAAAACTGACAAAAGTTTGACATAGCTCCTCTTCCTTTCATGAGAGAGGATTCCTGAACGCTTCATTGGGTTGTGCTACCGAAGTAGTCTTAGCATCCCTCGACGTTCGTTTACAGTCTCCCAATGCCATAAGGCGACTATTCAAAATAGTACCACAATAATCGCCAAGCCGTCCTTCTAGGACGGGGCTTGTGTCTCATGTTTTTAGTCAACAACACAACTTATGAATAACAAACCCAAAATAATTGTCCTCGATGATGATCCTACCGGTTCCCAAACCGTCCACAGTTGTTTACTATTGATGCGTTGGGACGTGGAAACCCTGGGTTTAGGATTAAAAGACGATGCCCCCATTTTCTTTATTTTAACCAATACTCGTTCCCTCACCCCGGAAGCAGCTGCAGCTGTGACTAGAGAAGTTTGTCATCATCTCAAACTGGCATTAGCAGCCGAAAAAATCGCCGATTTTCTGGTAGTTAGTCGTTCTGACTCCACTTTGCGGGGACATTATCCCATAGAAACCGATGTGATTGCCGAAGAATTAGGTCCATTTGATGCTCATTTTCTCGTCCCGGCATTTTTTGAAGGGGGAAGAATTACCCGAGACAGCATTCATTATTTAATGATTGATGGTGTTCCCACTCCCGTACATGAAACAGAATTTGCCCGTGATTCTGTCTTCAGTTACAATTATAGCTATCTTCCTAAGTATGTAGAAGAAAAAACCAAAGGACAGATCAAAGAAGATACTGTCAACAGATTTTTACTTACAGATATCCGCGCTGGTAGTTTAGAACGCTTGTTACAATTGGAGAACAATCAGTGTGGTGTAGTAGACGGAGAAAATCAACAGGATCTGAACACCTTTGCACTAGATGTATTAACGGCCGCAAGTCAGGGAAAACGATTTTTATTCCGTTCTGCTGCTAGTATTTTAACAGCTTTGGCTGCTTTACCCCCTCAACCAATTGCCGCTGAAAATATGGCAGAATATGTGCGCGGTGACAAACCTGGTGCCATCATTGTCGGTTCTCACGTTAAAAAGACAACTCAACAGTTAGAATCGTTATTACAACTGGAGGGAACGGTAGGCATAGAAGTTAATGTGGGTAGATTGCTTGATCATGGGGTAGAGGAATCTGCTAAACTGCTAAGGGAGATTCTAGAAAATGTCAAAACAGTACATAATGCTGGTAAAACTCCAGTAGTTTACACTAGCCGTCAAGAATTAACTTTTAAAGATGTCAAAACTAGGTTAGATTTTGGCAGCACGGTTTCAGCTTTACTCATGGATATTGTCCAAGGTTTACCATCTGATATAGGATTCCTAATCAGTAAGGGGGGTATTACTTCAAATGATGTCTTGAGTAAAGGGCTGGCTTTAACTTCGGCTAGGTTACTTGGTCAAATTTTAGCAGGTTGTTCAATGGTAATCACACCATCTGATCATCCCCTGTTTCCTAATTTGCCAGTGGTGTTGTTTCCCGGTAATGTTGGTAATGCTGATGCTTTGGGGACGGTTTATCAAAGATTAGTATGTAAATTGACAATTAACAGTTGACAATTATCAATTTCAAATCTCACTGTTAGTATATTTTGGCTAGTGCTGCATGAATTCTAATTCTGCTAAACCTGATGCAATCAACTCTGAAGTTCTTAAGTCGGAGTCAATTGATCCTGAGGTTGATATAGAGGTGAATAATTCTAATTCAGGTGAGGTAAATACAGATGATGCTAAAGCTGATGCTAAAGATGATGCTAAAGCTGATGCAATAAACTCGGAAGTTCCTAAGTCAGAGTCACATATCGGCCATGAGGTTGATATAGAGGTGAATAATTCTAATTCTGGGGGGGTAAATACAGATTCTACTGATCAGGTAGAATCTAATTCTATACCCTCCAATCTGGAGTTAAACCCTGTTATTGCCTATTTTAAAGATAATTCTGCTAAAGATAATTCTGCTGCTGAAAATATGGCTAGGTCTGGTAGTCTATCAGAATCTCATATTCCTAATCTGATGGCAGAAGGTTATATTTTATCTGATTTCACAGATGAGGATTTAAATTACCAGCTACAAAAGGCAGAACAAAATACTCAAGTTCAGTTAAAAACTCAAGGAGAGCGACTGTTATTAATTTTGCCCACTGAATCTCAAGTACCACCATCAGAATTTAGTTGGTGGGAGATATGGCAACAAATGAAACAGCGTTTGAATGCAGGCGATCGCTTACGTAAGCCGAACACAGCCCTGCATCTGGTAGCTAAGGATCGGTTATTAGATAACAGACAACTGCAAGATTTGGCAGAAACTTTAAATACATATCAAATACAACTAAAATCCGTAGCCACCAGTCGGAGACAAACGGCGATCGCTGCTTGTACCCTTGGTTATTCCGTAGAACAAATCCAACTAGAAACATCCCCGACCGCCGATTTTCAAACTACCCCCGCCCCACTGGCAGATGCTCTTTATTTGCAAATGACAGTCAGATCAGGTGTGGAAATTCGCCATGGCGGGACAGTGATTATTTTGGGAGATATCAACCCCAGTGGCATCATAATTGCAGATGGAGATATTCTAGTTTGGGGTCGGTTGCGGGGAGTTGCCCATGCTGGAGCTGGTGGTAATCGGGAATCTCTGATCATGGCCTTGCAAATGGAACCAACCCAATTGCGAATTGCCGATGCAGTCGCCAGATCGCCAGAAAAGTCCTCAACTAACTTCCTGCCTGAAGTTGCACATATTACCAGCGAAGGAATTCGCATTGTTAAAGCCGCTGATTTTTCCCGCAGCCAATTAAATAGTCGGACGCGATTAATTACACAAAATCTGATCTAAAATTCTTGACTAGGCAAGAATCACAAATGTAATTAATTCCGTCAGGTGACTTAATTAGAATCAATGAATAGCCGGAAATATTTTATTGTTCCTGAATCTTATACAGCATTACCATGAGTCGCATTATTGTCATTACCTCCGGTAAAGGAGGAGTGGGTAAAACCACAGTTTCAGCTAATTTGGGGATGGCCTTAGCCAAAATAGGCAAGCAAGTAGCCTTAATTGATGCGGATTTTGGTCTGAGAAATTTAGATTTACTACTAGGATTAGAAAATCGCATTGTTTATACAGCTGTGGAGGTCTTAGCTAGAGAATGTCGTCTAGAACAAGCTTTGGTAAAAGATAAGCGACAACCTAATTTGGTACTCCTACCAGCAGCCCAACATCGCAATAAAGAAGCAGTGACACCTGACCAAATGAAGTTACTGGTAAATGCACTGTCACAAAAGTATGAGTATGTAATCATTGACTGTCCAGCCGGAATTGAAATGGGGTTTAAAAATGCTACCGCCCCAGCCAAGGAAGCTCTTATTGTCACCACTCCCGAAATTTCCGCTGTCCGTGATGCTGACCGTGTAGTGGGATTATTAGAAGCACAAGGCGTGAAAAAGATTAACTTAATAGTTAACCGAATTAGACCAGCAATGGTACAAGCAAATGATATGATGTCTGTACAGGATGTTCAAGAACTTCTCGCTATCCCCATAATAGGAGTAATCCCCGATGATGAGCGTGTGATTGTCTCTACCAACCGTGGCGAACCCTTAGTATTATCAGATACGCCATCTTTAGCCGCCACAGCTTTTGAGAACATTGCTCGGAGATTGCAAGGGGAAACTGTCGAATTTCTTGAGCTTGACTCATCTAGTAAAAACATCTTTTCCCGCTTGAGAAAGATGTTTTGGTCAAAACTTGTTTAATTAACTTCCCAGTTTCTTGTGCCTTACACATACCAGCAATGATTCTTGAAATTTTAGAAAAACTTTTTGTTCGTAGTCCCGATAACAGTCGCAATGACGTTAAACGTCGTCTGCAATTTGTTATCTCCCATGACCGTGCTGACTTAAACCCCCAAACCTTAGAAAAAATGCGTCAGGAAATCCTGGAAATTGTTTGTCGCTATGTGGAAATAGAAACAGACGGTTTGGAGTTTTCCCTAGAAAGCAATCAACGGACAACCGCTTTAATCGCTAATTTACCAATCCGTCGGGTTAAGGAAGCTCTCGATGAAAACCAGTTAGAAAACACTGATATTTTACTTTTATAGTTTGTTGTTTGTCCAGAAAATAGCCTTACTTGTGACGCGACTATTAAAGAACTTATTCAATTAGTATCAAGATTACCCGTTGTTTTTAGTTGTTACGGTTGACAACGGGTATGGATTAGTGATTAATCTCTTATCGAGACGCAACCTGTGGATCAGCCCAAATTTTAGCACTTTCACCAAAAGTTATCGGCTGATCTTCCTCTGCTGACATATCTACGGTTTTACCATCATTAGCCACTTGCACCAAAGGCCAATTTTCTTCCCCTAGTTCACCAGCACGAAATAAGACATTGTTAGGCTGCTTTTTACTCCAACCTAACAAGATGGCTATTTTTTCGTGGTCATCTTCTGATTGCACAGGATTAACTACATTGATATTATTTTGTTGACGATTCCAAATTACAGCCTGATCTGTAGCATCTGCTGTGTTGAAAACAGCCACAAATTTACGTGCTAGAAAGCGATCGCCTTTTTCAGACCAGCTAACAGGCACTAACACCCCAATTTTACCATCATTATCAGCTTCTTCAGACAAACTGGCCTCTTTATTTAATAGAGGATCAATCTCCTTATCGGTTGATGTCATCACCCGCAACCTCTTAGTTTGTCTATCTTCCATAAACAACACGCTCTTAACTCGGCTATTGTGCATTTCCGGCTTTACTTCCATTTGCACCCGGCTATAAATCGCATATTTGCCATCAGGAGAAACTACAGGTAGACTGCGATAATAACGGACACCAGAAAGACCTTTGCCACCAATCGCTTCCTGGGTTGACATAATCCATTGCCAAGGTATGGGATGGGGGCTACCTATAGGATCATTTTGTGTCATTTCTGACTCATTTTTCTCTTCAATTACAGGTATTTCGCCGGTTTCAGGTGGTTGGAATTTATTCTCCTCAGGTATAACCGTTGATGTTGCTGATGTTGCTAATACTTCTGATTCAGAACCCTGATTCTCTAGAGAATTAAATTCAGCTTCTTCCTTTCTGTTTTTTAATTTTTGACTTAAATTAACTTGATTAACAGATATTTGTTCTTGATATTCTACAACATCAACTGATGGTGCAGTTTCCTTAACAAGATTATTCTCGACTCGATGATTCTCTGTTTTTGCCTCGGTTATCACCTTATTGGTTGATAATGACTGTATTCCTTCCCCAATAGATATTTTTCCCGTCTGAGAATTGACTTGAGCAAATTGTAAATTTATTTTCCCATTGGCTTCAGATTTGTCGTTTTCTAAATTGGTATTTGCTACTTGGGATTGTTTAGCTAAAGTAGCGTGAAGAGACATTCCTACAAAGGGTGAAATTACTATACTAATAGCAATGTACTTGATATATGGTTTAACACGGAACCATCCTAACACCAAAAGTGATTTAAGCATGATGAGACTCTCTAGAGGCAGTTGCTAAGTGCGGGCAGTATTTATACAGTAATGGTAAAAGCTATAACTATATATATCAATAAAGCAAAAGCTTTTACAGGATAATTTAGGCAAATGTTACAAGGCTTTACAAAAGTTTTAGTGTCACTATTAACCTCTCATAATTTTTACATAATATACATAAGGACAAGGACGTTATTAAAATTAACAGTAAATTACATCTGTTAATAAATACGGTCATTGCTGTCACTTCCAGTAACATCCATATTCAACTTAACTTGAATATAGAGATTTTTACAGTGATCATCATTAAGTTTTGATTTGACTAAATGGTATTCAAAATAACCTTAGTTCAAACTAGTCTAAAATAGCTTGTTTTGTATATAGCTTGCTGTAATAGTCAAACCTTTATACAAATAAAATTCATCTATTTTTGGCAAATTTAAACCAACTGATGCACAATCAAAAATAAACAAGAACACTAAATACACATACCCAAATTCACAAATTTATAATTTATACTTACACTGTTAAATGCTAGAATTAAGCAAACACAGTTTATTTGCAACTTGGGTAATTACTTAACAATTTTGATTTAGTAGAGAAATGGCCAATTCAAAAACTGAGTGAGATACACAAAACCTATCAATAGTAGATGCAATTAGCGATAACTTCTCTTTGAGACGCTTTGCGTTAGTGCAGCCTGTAAGATTTAGAAAACGCTCCGCGTAGCTTGCTTTCCCTCCATAGCCAAGATAGTGGTTAGCATCACTTAACTAATTGACTTGACATCATAGTTGATTTCGTCCATTTTCACTAGACTAATAGTAGACACTATACCATGAAACCCTTAAAATTCATATCCTGCCACCAAAAATTCTGTAATCAAATTCGCCAGAACAGATAATTCCATTGATATTTAGATTTTGCGGTTGTCAGCGACGGGGAACACACCTAATATTGATTAATGACTTATGACTCGTGATTAATAATTAATAACTAATGAAAGTAGTATTTTTTGGCACTCCTGATTTTGCAGTTCCCACCTTGGAAAAACTCTTAGGAAATAGTGATTTTCAGGTATTAGCCGTTGTCACTCAACCGGATAAACGTCGAGAACGTGGGAATAAATTAACACCTTCACCTGTGAAAACTTACGCTACAGATCATCATATTCCAGTTTGGCAACCTGAGAGGGTGAAAAAAGATGTGGAAACCTTAACACAACTCAAACAAATGGAAGCTGATGTATTTGTAGTTATTGCTTATGGTCAAATTCTGTCTAAGAAGATATTAGATATGCCAAAGCTAGGTTGCATTAATGTACATGGTTCAATTTTACCTCAATATCGGGGGGCTGCACCAATTCAATGGAGTTTATATAACGGAGAAAAAGAAACGGGAATTACAACTATTTTAATGGATAAGGGGATGGATACAGGGGATATGCTTCTAAAAGCTACTACAGAGATTGAATTACTAGACAATGCTCAGATTTTAGGGGAAAAGTTGGCTATTATTGGTGCAGGTTTACTAATAGAAACCCTGTATAAACTGGAACGTCAGGAAATTCAACCTATTCCCCAAGATCATGACTGTGCTACTTACGCATCTTTGATTCAAAAGCCTGATTATAATTTGGACTGGGGACGAAGTGCTATCCAATTACACAATCAAATTCGCGGCTTTTATCCTCATTGTACTACTGTTTTTCGTAACCAACCATTTAAAATCACTGCTAGTATTCCCCTAGATATTCCGTATATTGAAGAATTACCAGAGCAGTTACGAGAAAAAATACATAAAATCTCTAACTCAATGGTATCAGGGAAAGAAGGAGAAGTAGTTAATATTATTAAAGGAGTAGGGGCAATTATCCAAACTGGTGAGGGTTTATTGCTATTGCGAGAAGTACAATTAATGGGTAAACGGCCTCAGTCAGGATGGGATTTTGTCAATGGAACTCGGCTGACAGTGGGTGAGGTAATGGGTAATGGGTAATGGGTAATGGGTAATGGGTAATGGGTAATGGGTAATGGACTAATAACTTTCGTAGAAACGGCAGGACTTACAGGGTCCTGCTGGGTTAACTGCACAACGAATAATTTCCGAAAGAGCATTATAGTTACAAGTAGCATCACCAATAACCCAACGTCCCTCTACTAAAGTTTTTTCTTCTGGTCTTTGGGCTGTTTGTACGTAAATAGCGATATTATATAAAATATAGCGTCCACCTTGAAGCTGATACCTATGAAGACGCTCCAAGACTGCATAGGTTTTACCTTCAAAATCTAAATAGTTTCCTGGTTGAGGTGTCCAATCAAGCTGTAATTTACCAAGAGATTGACGCGGATGTGTTAAAATTACCTCTGTGGGTAAGGAATTTAGCTCCATAATATGTTATCTGGTATACTTGTTGAGCTTATGATCACTAATTAGGATGTTTTTGCTATAACTTAGATTTTGTATAAATAAGATTAAGCATATTTTGTCAAATTGTATAATATATAAAATATAATTTACATATAACTTTATATTATTTAATATTTATTAAATCATAACTTGATAAGTATCTGAACAATTAGTATAGATGATTAATTATAGGTACTGTAGATAACTTCTAGGAAAATCACGATTAGTTTACATATCTTTACAAATCGGCATTTATGGGAGAGGGTGATTTAGGTAAAGACTTGATGTCTATGTTGCTGATTATGACTGAATCAGAGGGATATTGGTAGATAAATTGTCCAAAGTGTCTATTACATTGTTTAAAGTTATGTAGCCTTTTGCTTACAAGCTATCAAGCCCTGGGGTAAACTATGCCTTGATTATGATTTTGTCATTCTAGAAGAACACCCAAGAGGAGAAGTTTTTCAATGTCTCATACCGTAAAAATCTACGACACCTGCATTGGCTGTACACAATGCGTCCGCGCTTGCCCCACTGACGTGCTAGAAATGGTTCCTTGGGACGGCTGTAAAGCTGCTCAAGTGGCTGCGTCTCCCCGCACTGAAGACTGTGTAGGTTGTAAGCGGTGTGAAACTGCTTGCCCCACCGACTTTTTGAGTATTCGCGTTTATTTAGGCGCTGAAACAACTCGCAGTATGGGCTTGGCTTACTAAGAATTTCAAATTTCTAAAATTTCTAAATTCTTGGTAGTTTAGTGCTGGGGAGTGAGAAGAGGAGAAATATTGAGATTCTTCTCTCATTCCTCAGCATTTTTGTTGTTACTTGTTAGTTGGTTTTCAATTACCAATTACCCATTACCAATTACCCATTACCAATTACCCATTACCCATTACCCATTACTAATTTGCTTTTATTTGCTAAAGTGGCTGAAGTATCCCAGCAACTATACTTAAAATTTAATCATCCTGTAATTGGAGTTGTTTAAGCAATGTGTGGAATAGTCGGATATATAGGCACCCAGGCAGCGACAAATATTTTACTGACTGGTCTGGAGAAGTTAGAATATCGGGGTTACGACTCGGCAGGAATTGCCACTATTTTGGAAGGTGACGTGCATTGTGTGCGGGCTAAGGGTAAATTACTCAACTTGCGCTCTAAACTGGAACAAATGGAAAATCCTGCCCAAATTGGTATTGGTCACACCCGTTGGGCAACTCATGGTAAACCAGAAGAGTACAATGCTCATCCTCATTTAGATACGGCTCTGCGGGTAGCGGTAGTGCAAAATGGCATTATTGAGAATTATCGAGAGTTACGGGAACAATTAAAGGCTTTAGGTCACACATTCCGTTCGGAAACAGATACAGAGGTAATTCCTCATTTGATTGCTGAGTGTTTAAAGCATTCTTCTAAAACTCAAGTTTCCGCTTCTGTGTTTTTAGACGCGGTTAGGGAAGCTGTAAGTAAGTTAGAGGGAGCTTATGCGATCGCTGTTATTTCTGCTGACTACCCTGATGAAATGATTGTAGTTCGTCAACAAGCGCCTTTAGTCATTGGTTTTGGCCAAGGTGAGTTTTTCTGTGCTTCAGATACGCCGGCAATTGTTCCCTATACCCGCGCTGTATTGACCCTAGAAAACGGCGAAATCGCTCGTTTAACTCCTTTGGGGGTGGAGGTCTATAACTTCGCTGGACACCGCTTGAAAAAGCATCCTCGCACCCTGAACTGGAATCCTATTATGATAGAAAAGCAGGGATTCAAACATTTTATGCTCAAGGAAATCTATGAGCAACCGGGGGTAGTACGGGATTGTTTGGAGGCTTATTTTTCTACGGAAGAGAGCGTAAATAGTGATCAATCACCAGTAAATTTCGGTTTAGGTAGCGAATTTTACGCAGATATAGAACAGATTCAAATTGTCGCCTGTGGTACAAGTTGGCACGCAGCATTAGTGGGTAAATACTTATTAGAACAATTGGCGGGAATTCCCACTCAGGTACAATATGCTTCTGAATTTAGGTATGCACCATCACCGCTAACGCCTAATACTCTAACTATTGGCGTAACTCAGTCGGGAGAAACTGCTGATACTTTGGCGGCTTTGTCTATGGAGAAGGAAAGAAGACAGGGTAAAGAGGCTAAGTATCAAGCGCGACTTTTAGGAATCACGAATCGCCCGGAAAGTAGTTTGGGTAATATGGTTACAAATATTATCAATACTCATGGGGGAATTGAAATTGGTGTGGCCGCGACGAAAACTTTTGTAGCGCAATTGATGGCTTTTTATGCTTTGGCGCTAGATTTGGCTTATCGTCGTCATGAGATTAATTCTGTTAGATTTGAGGAAATTCTCACTGGTTTACGGGAATTACCGGGGGAAATTGAAGCGATTTTAGAAACTCAAGAACGTTATATTGAGCATTTAGTACATGATTTTGCAGAAACGCAAGATTTTATCTTTATTGGGAGAGGAATTAATTTTCCCATTGCTTTAGAAGGAGCTTTAAAATTAAAGGAAATTAGCTATATTCACGCGGAGGGTTATCCTGCGGGGGAAATGAAACATGGACCAATTGCGTTATTAGATGCTAAAGTTCCTGTAGTAGCGATCGCTGTTCCTGGTAATGTATATGAAAAGGTGATTTCTAATGCTCAAGAAGCAAAGGCTAGAGATTCCCGTTTAATTGGGGTAACATCTGTTAAAGATAGTGAAGCGGGGGAGATATTTAATGATTTAATTCCGGTTGCGGAAGTAGAGGAAATTCTGTCACCAATTCTCACAGTTATACCGTTGCAATTATTAGCTTATCATATTGCGGCGCGGCGGGGTTTGGATGTAGATCAGCCGAGGAACTTAGCGAAGTCAGTAACAGTTGAATAACTGATATTTTCTATATTTGGTAAATAATTAGGTGGGTATTTTCCACCTAATAAAATTGTATCTTTGTTGAGTTATTTTTGATTTGTGAGCAACCAGTTATGTAACCCAAACTCCGCCCTGAAAAAATTAGCATTTGTAGCCATTTAGCACAAGCAAGGCTTTTATCTGATAATTTTGGATTTGTGATTAAACCTAAACGAAACCCAACATCACCCACCGACATATTATAATTACTCATTCTTTATAACCGCCAATATTTGTAGGTTGGGTTGAGGAACGAAACCCAACATCACCCACCAACATATTATCAGGACTTACGCAACTGGCACATTGGTAGGGTGCTTTACTACTGCATAAATCCTGATTAAGAGATGCTTTTGGTTATGTAATGCAGAAACATCCATTTATTATAGATGCTACTGTTATTTTACCTGATCATCTCCACTGTATTTGGACATTACCAGAAAATGATCATGATTTTTCTACTCGTTGGCGGTTAATTAAAAGTTATTTTAGTCGTCAATGTGAAACTAGTTCACCAGAAAATATATCTATATCTAGAAAAAATAAAAAACAACGGGCTATATGGCAATATCGGTTTTGGGAACATTTAATTAGAGATGAAATTGATTTTCAAAATTACGTTGAATATATTCATTAATTTCTATTTACTCAAGTAGTTGAATTTTATATTTTTATTGTTCTGGAATGGTATTTTCTTCTTCATATTGAGCTATTGCTTGTTCAATTATTTCAACGAATGGAACGATAGCGTTTAGCTAGTTCTCGCAAATCTCTTTGAAAACGAGGAGTAATAGCAATTTCAATTGATAGTGGTTCATTATTCTGCATCTATTCCTTCCCACATTTGTGAAAGAGGTATAGTTTGTCCACTTAATGCTTCCTTTATTCCCTGATGAATACCTTCAATGACAATTTCTGTGGGTGTTTCTTCAAATGAATTTTTCTCCAATTGGAAAATAGATTTTTGAATAAGTTGCACTGCATAAGTTTCCACAGAAAGACCTTGTTGTTGTGCTTGCTGTATTAAATACTGTTCTAATTCTGGTGGTAAGCTGAGGGTTAGTGTCATAAGTCTATTGTGGGTAACTTTATATATTGTATATGTTGTAAACCTGCAAAAACAAAAAATTAACCCCAAAATACCAATAAGCGTTGTTGGGTTTTCTCAACCCAACCGACGACTTATAATTGATCGGATAACCTGCACACCTACATTTAGGCATGAACCTGTGACCGAAACTGGAAAATACAAAGATACCGTCAACTTACCCAAGACTAACTTCGATATGCGGGCAAACGCCATTAAGCGCGAACCGGAAATCCAAAAATTCTGGGCAGAAAACAACATTTATTCTCAACTGGCTGAAAACAACCCCGGCGAATTATTTATACTGCACGATGGTCCTCCCTATGCTAACGGTCAATTACATATTGGTCATGCTTTAAATAAGATTCTCAAAGATATTATTAACCGCTACCAATTGCTAAAAGGTCGTAAGATTCGTTACGTTCCTGGCTGGGATTGTCACGGGTTGCCCATTGAGTTGAAAGTTCTGCAAAATATGAAACAGGCAGAACGCCAAAATCTCACTCCTTTGCAATTGCGTCAAAAAGCGAAACAGTTCGCACTAAAAACCGTAGATGAGCAACGAGAAAGTTTTAAACGCTATGGGATTTGGGGTGATTGGGAAAATCCTTATTTAACTCTACAGCCAGAATACGAAGCCGCGCAAATTGGCGTTTTTGGGGAAATGTTCCTCAAAGGTTATATTTATCGCGGTCTCAAGCCTGTACACTGGAGTCCTAGTTCTAAAACCGCTTTAGCAGAAGCTGAGTTAGAATATCCTGAAGGTCACGTTTCTCGCAGTATTTACGCCGCGTTTCCGGTGGTGAAGGTTACAGAACTATTAAAATCAGTTTTAGAGCCGTTCCTGCCTGATTTGGGCGTGGCTGTGTGGACTACTACCCCCTGGACTATCCCCGGTAATTTGGCTGTGGCTGTAAATGGTGCGTTGGAATATGCTTTAGTGTCAACTAGACAGGAATTTGCGAAACAGGACGTTGAAAATAGAGCTAGAGAAATTTGGGAAGCAAAAGGCAGGCCGCAGCAGGATAAACTTGGTCAAGATGCTGACTATATGCAGGCTTTACTAGAACTAGAACACGGACTTACAAAACAAGACGTTGAAAATAGAGCTAGAGAAATTTGGGAAGCAAAAGGCAGACCGCAGCAAAATAAACTTGGTCAAGATGCTGACTATATGCAAGCTTTGGGACATCTAGCAACAGAGGGAAAACGAAAACAACTTCCCAAATATCTGATTGTTGCGGCTGATTTGGTAGCAGATTTAGCTACTAAGTTGGATTGTGAGTTAACGGTAAAAGCCAAATTTGTCGGCAAGGATTTGGAAGGTACTATTTATCGTCATCCTCTTTTTGACCGTGAAAGTCCGGTTGTGGTTGGTGGTGATTATATCACTACTGAGTCGGGGACTGGGTTGGTACATACTGCTCCTGGTCATGGTCAAGAAGATTACATCGTTGGTCAGCGTTACGGTTTGCCGATTCTTGCTCCTGTTGAGGATAGTGGTAATTTTACGGATGAAGCTGGTAAGTTTTCTGGCTTAAATGTTTTGGGCGAAGGCAATCAAGCGATTATTGACGCTTTGCATGAGGTTGGTTCTCTGTTGAAGGAGGAAGCATATCCTCACAAGTATCCTTATGACTGGAGAACGAAGAAACCGACGATTTTCCGCGCTACTGAACAATGGTTTGCTTCTGTGTCAGGATTTAGGGATGAGGCTTTAACGGCTATTTCCTCGGTACGCTGGATTCCTCCCCAAGGTGAAAACCGCATTACGCCAATGGTAGCAGAAAGATCGGATTGGTGTATTTCTCGTCAACGTTCTTGGGGTGTTCCCATTCCGGTGTTTTATGATGAAGCAACTGGGGAAGTTTTGCTGAATGCGGACACGATTAATCATGTTCAAGCTATCATCGCTAAAAGAGGTTCTGATGCTTGGTGGGAGTTGTCGGTAGAGGAGTTATTACCGGAACAATACCGCAATAACGGCAAGACTTACCGCCGGGGTACTGATACAATGGATGTCTGGTTTGATTCTGGTTCTTCCTGGGCAGCGGTGGCGAAGCAAAGACCGGAGTTGTGTTATCCTGTGGATATGTATTTGGAAGGTTCTGACCAACATCGCGGTTGGTTTCAATCTTCTTTGTTGACTAGTGTAGCGGTTAATGGTATTGCACCTTATAAAACTGTTTTAACTCATGGTTTCGTCTTGGATGAACATGGACGAAAAATGAGTAAGTCTGTGGGAAATGTGGTAGACCCTCAATTAATGATTTTGGGTGGAAAAGACCAGAAAAAAGAACCCGCTTATGGTGCTGATGTTTTGCGGTTGTGGGTTTCTTCGGTAGATTATTCTGGTGATGTCCGTTTGGGTGGTAATATCATCAAGCAATTAGCTGATGTAAGGAATAAAATCCGCAATACGGCACGGTTTTTATTGGGTAGTTTGCATGATTTTGATCCTCATAAGGATGCTGTAGCGTTTGATGATTTACCAGATTTGGATAAATATATGCTGCATCGCATTCGTGAGGTGTTTAATGAGGTGACGGAAGCTTTTGATAGTTTCCAATTTTTCCGCTTTTTTCAAACTGTGCAGAATTTTTGTGTTGTAGATTTGTCAAATTTCTATTTAGACATTGCGAAAGATAGATTATATATCAGTTCTGCTGATGCTTTCCGTCGTCGTAGTTGTCAAACAGTTTTGCAAATTGCTTTGGAAAATTTAGCTAAAGCGATCGCTCCCGTTTTGTGTCATACTGCGGAGGATATCTGGCAATTTATTCCCTACGAAACACAATATAAATCAGTTTTTCAAGCTGGTTGGATTAAGGTGAATGATGAGTGGGATCATCCCGAATTAGCGGAATTTTGGAAAACATTGCGACGCATTCGCAGTGATGTTAATAAGGTATTGGAACAAGCGCGGGTAGAAAAGTTAATTGGTTCTTCTTTAGAAGCTATTGCTTTGATTTATTTCAGTGATGAAAAATTACGCGCTGCTATTGAACCTTTGAATGTTAGCGGTAATGGCATTGATGAATTACGATATTTATTCCTCACTTCTGAAGTGCAATTATTAGATACACCTGACACATTAAAAGGATTAAAAACTTTGCGAGTTCAAGGTGAGGATAATTGGGATATTGGGGTAGTCAATGCCGCAGAACAAGACCATAATGGTAAATTATATCAGAAATGCGATCGCTGTTGGAATTATTCGCCCCATGTTGGTGAATCAGCAGAACATCCTTTACTCTGTGAACGGTGTATTCCTGCTTTAGCTGGAGAGTTTTAGAACCATAATATCTCCGACTTCTACTAAAAAGAAGTCGGGGATCTGAATCATCTTACCATTTTTAATGATCATGAACACACAATTATCTGTAGATTTAGAAATATTACCAATGGTATTACAAATGCTACCAAATATGATCATGACAGATGATCAGTTTTTTGATTTCTGTCAGTTAAATCGTCATTTTAGAATCGAACGTAATCAAATTGGAGATTTATTCATTATGTCTCCTACAGATTCAGAAACAGGTCAACGCAATTTTAATTTAATTGGTGAATTAGGTATTTGGACAAAACAAGATGGTACAGGAGTAGGATTTGGTTCTAGTGGTGGTTTTACCCTACCTAATGGTGCAGTCCGTTCTCCCGACGCAGCATGGATAAAACGGACAAAATGGGAAATAATACCCGCAGACAAAAGAAAGAAATTCGCGCTTATTTGTCCCGAATTTGTAGTAGAATTGCGTTCAGAAAATGATAGTTTATCTACATTAAAAGAAAAGATGCAAGAATATATAGACAATGGCACACAATTAGCTTGGTTAATTGATAGAAAACAACGTAAAGTATTTATTTATCGTCCTAATTGTGGAGTTGCAGAATTAGATAATCCGCAAACATTAACGGGTGAGGATATTTTGCCGGGATTTGTGTTAGATTTAAGTGAGATTTGGTGATAAATAAATTAAATTAAATAAATTAAATAAAAGTATGAATTTGTCTCACCCAGAGCCGCAGAGATCACAGAGTAGGATGAATTTATACTTATGTCACTTTGTAAAAATAAAACTTTGTAAAAATAAATTTTATTCAGCAAACCCTATATATTACGTATTATTTCGCCATATTATTCTCAAGTCGAATTATAGTCTAGAATACAAATATATCAGCAACATTCTCAAAGATATACATTTAAATTCGGTTCTGAATTAAATAATATTAGCTATTTAAGGAATTTCAGAAGATGCTGGAAATTAAACGCAATCAAGAAAATAGCCAAACTATCCCAGAAGCTTTAGTATTACCCTTTAATTCCGTGGGAATTGCAGATATTCCCTTGGTAGGTGGTAAAAACGCCTCTTTGGGGGAAATGATTCAACAATTAAATTCCAAAGGGGTGAAAGTTCCCAATGGTTTTGCGACTACTGCTGGTGCTTATAGATATTTTATAACTGGGGCTGGTTTAGAGGTAAAATTAAGGAAGATTTTTGCACATTTAGATGTCGAAGATATGGATAATCTGCGGGAATGTGGAAAAAAAGCCAGATCATTGATGTTAGAAACTCCATTTCCGCTAGAATTACAAGAAGCGATCGCTAATTCCTATCAAAGTTTATGTGCAGAATATGGTATTAATACTGATGTAGCTGTGCGTTCTAGTGCCACAGCCGAAGACTTACCAGATGCGAGTTTTGCGGGACAACAAGAAACTTACCTGAATGTTCATGGACTGCAAGGAGTATTAGAATCTTGTCATAAATGTTTTGCTTCTATTTTTACAGATAGGGCAATTTCCTACCGACAAATTAAAGGTTTTGATCATTTTGAAGTAGCTTTATCTGTCGGTGTCCAAAAAATGGTACGTTCTGATTTAGCATCTTCTGGAGTGATGTTCTCTATTGATACGGAAACAGGTTTTAAAGATGCAGCTTTAATTACTGCTGCTTATGGCTTGGGTGAAACTATTGTTCAAGGTGCTGTTAATCCCGATGAATACTTAGTATTTAAACCCACTTTAAAACAAGGATATAAGCCCATTCTCCAAAAGCGTTTGGGAACAAAAGAAATTAAAATGATTTATGATCTAGGTGGATCAAAATTAACTAAAAATGTTCGTGTTCCTGAAATTGAACGGCATCAATTTGCCCTCAATGATCAAGAAATATTACAATTAGCTGACTGGGCTTGTATCATTGAAGATCATTATTCCCAAATTCGGGGAATAACCACACCAATGGATATTGAATGGGCAAAAGATGGGGTAACTGGTGAATTATTTATCGTCCAAGCTAGACCAGAAACAGTTCAATCTCAAAAATCAAAAACCGTTCTCAGAACTTATCAACTCAAGGAAAAAAGTCAAGTTTTATTAACAGGTCGTAGCGTGGGCGAAATGATCGGTCAAGGTAAAGCTAGAATCATACTTGATGTCCATCAAATTAACCTTTTCCAAGCCGGAGAAGTGCTAGTTACCAATCGCACAGACCCGGACTGGGAACCAATCATGAAAAAAGCCAGTGCTATTGTCACTAACTCTGGAGGTAGAACCTGTCATGCAGCAATTATTGCTAGAGAAATGGGCATTCCTGCTATCGTTGGTTGCGGAAATGGAACTACAATTTTAGAAACTGGACAAGAGATTACTGTTAGTTGTGCCGAAGGGGAAACAGGTCAAGTTTATGCGGGTTTATTAAAGTTTGACATCCAAGAATTAACTTTAGATAACTTGCCCCGTACCCGCACTAAAATTATGATGAATGTAGGTAATCCAGAGGAGGCTTTGGGTTTGACAGCAATTCCTAATGATGGTGTTGGTTTAGCGAGAATGGAATTTATTATTGCTAACCATATTAAAGCCCACCCTTTAGCATTATTACATTTTGACAAATTAGAAGACGAACTTGCCAAATATAAAATTAGCGAATTAACGGCACAATATGAAAACAAAGCCGAATTTTTTATTACTAAATTAGCCCAAGGTATCGGTACAATTGCAGCAGCATTTTATCCTAAACCTGTAATTGTGAGATTGTCTGATTTCAAAAGTAATGAATATGCTAATCTTTTAGGAGGTAGACAATTTGAACCCAAAGAAGAAAATCCCATGATTGGTTGGCGTGGTGCTTCTCGTTATTATGATCCTCGTTATCGTGAAGGTTTTGCTTTAGAATGTCAAGCCATGAAACGGGTAAGAAATGAAATGGGTTTAACCAATATGATTTTGATGGTTCCCTTTTGTCGTACTCCCGAAGAAGGAAAACAGGTATTAGCAGAAATGGCAAAAAATGGCTTAGTTAAAGGTGAAAATGCCTTAGAAGTTTACGTCATGTGCGAATTACCCAGTAACGTTTTATTAGCTGATGAATTTAGCCAAGTATTTGATGGTTTCTCCATTGGTTCTAATGACTTAACCCAATTAACATTAGGATTAGATCGAGATTCTGAATTAGTTGCACATTTATTTGATGAACGCAATGAAGCTGTAAAACGAATAATTGCTAAAGCCATAACTACAGTTAAACAAAATGGCCGCAAAATCGGTATTTGTGGACAAGCGCCCAGTGATTATCCAGAATTTGCTCGTTTCCTCGTTGCACAAGGTATAGATTCTATTAGTCTAAATCCTGATTCTGTGATCAAAACAATGTTAGAAATTGCCAAAGCAGAAAAAGGGGAATAGGTAATGGGTAATGGGTAATGGGTAATGGGTAATGGGTAATAGGTAATAGGTAATAGTTTGACAACTAACAACTTACCACTGACAACTAACCAATATGCAAACAACAAATCTAGATTTAGACTTATCTAATCCCTGTATTTTGCTTACCACATTACAGGAACTTCGTCAATCTATTAGTGAAGAAGGAACAGAAATATTTCAACAATGGAAAAAGCAAATTCACCGTCAATCTTTCATTAATAGTAGTCTCAATTTGGCCTATTATCTAGCACTGAGAAGACACGATTTAAGAGAACTACAAGCGGCCTTAATGCCTTGGGGTTTATCCTCTTTAGGGAGGATAGAAGCTAAGGTTTTACCGACTTTAGATGCTGTCATTGCCACCTTACAGGCAGTTTGTCGCCCAGAACAAGACTCAACAATTATACATCCTCCTTTGGAATTATTTTTTGAAGGCGATCGCTTGCTGCAACAAAATACTGAAGATTTATTTGGTAACACTCTCGATAAGCGTCGCGTCCGAATTATGGTGACGTTACCAAATGAAGCCGCGACTAATTATGAATTTATAGAAAATATAATTCGTCAAGGCACAAACTGTGTTAGAATAAATTGCGCTCATGATACATCTGTTGAATGGTTAGCAATGATTAATCATGTCAAACAAGCAGAATTAGAATTAGGATCTGTCTGTAAAATTCTCATGGACTTGAGTGGTCCCAAAGCCCGAATTAAATCTGCTCTTACCCCCAGCCCCAAACAGCGGATATTTAAAGGTGAATCTCTCCTCTTGGTCCAGGATTTACCAACTGCAATTAATTCTCAATATTTTCAAGTTAGTTGTACAATGCCAGAGGTATTAAAAGAACTCAAAGTTGGCACAATAGTTTGGATTGATGATGGACGTATTGGGGCTTATGTAGAGTCAATTACACCCCAGGGTGTATGGTTAAAAATCACCCATGCGCGGCTTAAAGGTGAAAAGATATTACCAGAAAAAGGCATCAATTTTCCTGAGACTGATTTGCATTTGAGTTCCCTGACGGCAAAAGATAAGCAGGATTTAGACTTTATTGCTAGTCATGCGGCTCAAGTTGATATTATCGGCTATTCCTATGTACAAACTGCTGAAGATATTCAGCTTTTACAACAGGAATTAACAGCAAGATTACCAGAAAATTCTCCCATACCTGCCATAGTTGCTAAAATAGAAACACCCCTAGCTGTTAGCAATCTTCCAGAATTAATTATTCAAGCCGCAGGTAAACAACCCTTTGGAATTATGATTGCTAGGGGAGATTTAGCTATTGAGATTGGTTATCAACGTCTAGCGGAAATTCAAGAGGAAATATTATGGTTATGCGAAGCTGCCCATATACCCGTAATTTGGGCAACCCAAGTATTAGAAAATCTCGTCAAACATGGAATGCCTTCACGGGCAGAAATTACCGATGCGGCCATGTCAGAACGAGCAGAATGTGTTATGCTGAACAAAGGTGCTTATATTGTTGAAGCTGTGGGTATTTTAGATGATGTCCTCACCAGAATGCAAGCCCACCAAGTTAAGAAAACACCCCAGTTAAGAGCTTTACATTCTTGGTAATTGGTATGAAAAAAATTCAACATAAATCTTCCTTTCTGCCGATGTCTTCACAAAACTATATATAGTAATTGTGAATACTCACAATTGGAAATATTTATAAAATTAAAACTTTATATATCAAGTTTTCAGGTTACAATCTAAGGAGGAAGTTTATAATCGAATTATATCTCCATAATATCTCTAGTACCAACTCGTGCCAGATTTGACGTTCTATTTTGATAGAAGTAAATCCTCTAATTCTCCAAAACCAAAGTATTGGGTTTATTCCTATCAAATTGATTAGCTACTAATTATTAGAGTTTTATTAGAGTTTTATTAGAGTTTTATCGGTATTAAACTAGTGACCACACCATCTACCCATGATATCAAACCAATGGATTCATTAAATAACGGTTTTCACCAGCAATTTATTAACTTACCTAGTTTAGGTCAAATCATTGATTATTCTCCTTTAACTATTAGTTCCGATAGTTGTGTTATGGATGCGATTAACTTAATAAATCAATCACCAAATTATCAAGTTAATAACCCACTTAAAACAGCAAACGACTATGTTTTAGTAGTAAATCAAAACGAGTTGCAAGGAATATTTACCATTAAAGATGTATTGAGAGTAATTGCCTTAAATATCAACTTATTAGGGGTAAAAATAGCTGAAGTGATGACTCAGCCACTAATTACTTTAAAAGCATCAGCATCTGAGCAGATTTTAACAGCATTCACCCTTTTAGAGCAGTATTGTATTCAGCATTTACCAATAGTAGATAATGCAGGGAAATTAATAGGTATCATCACAGAGAAGAACTTATTACAAGCCTTAAATATAGAAAAAATAGTTGGTAGAATGCAAGCATTGCGTGAAAATTTTGCAGAATCAACGACAGAACACAACCCAGTTAATCAACAAATAGAAGTAATCCGTGGGGAACTTTCTAATGCTTTGCAAGCATGGGCAGAAAAACAAATTGCTGATCATCCAAAAGTTAATGAAGAACTTCAAGAAACCTTAGAAGAATTGCAAATTGCGGAAGAGGAACTGCGTCAACAAAATGAACAACTAATCCTGGCTCGGGAAATTACCGAAGCAGAAAGACTGCGTTATCAAAATTTATTTGAATTTGCACCCAATGGTTATTTTGTAACTGATAGTTTAGGTGTGATTCAAGAAGCTAATCAAGCTGCATCATTCTTATTATCTGTCCCTCAAAAGGCACTTATTGGTAAGCCATTAGTGGTGTATATTGCTGACAAATGCCCTTTTGATTTTGTATCCAGGTTAGGGAAATTGCAGAATTTACAGGAATGGGAAATGTATTTATGTCCTCGTGAAGGTTCACCTTTTCCTAGCAAAGTCAGAGTTAATCCTTTGTATGATCATCTAAATAAAAGCATTCGTTTTCTCTGGTCAATATCTGATGTTAGTGAACAGCACGCTGCACTTCATGAACGGGAAAAATTAGAAGCTGCACTACGTCAAAATAGTGACCTTTTAGAAATCAAAGTAGCGGAACGCACGGCAGAGTTAATAATTGCTAATGAGCGGTTACAACAGGAAATTATTGAACGGGAAAATATTCAACAGTCATTAAAAGAAAGTGAAGAACGACTTAGTTTAGCAATGGCAGCGGGGAATACAGCGATATGGGATTGGCATATCCAAAAGAATGAGGTTTTTTGGTCTCCAAATATGGGTTTAATGTGTGGTCTATCTGGTCATGCCTTGTCTCCTATAGACGCAGAATTTCTCAATTTAATATACAGTGAAGATCGTGAGCATTTTCGTCATTGTGTGCATAAGACTTTTGAGAAAAGAGTTGATTTGTCCTGTGAATATCGGGTGATATCTAGTGATAGTAGTCTCAGGTGGTTGGGTACTAGGGCTAAACTCCACTATGATGAAAATGGTCAGCCGCTACGAATGATTGGCACAACTAGAGACATTACCGACCGCAAGGAAACAGAACGGAAAATATCTGAACAAGCTGCCCTTTTAGATATCGCTACTGATGGAATTTTAGTGCGAGACTTAAAATCTCAAATCATCTTTTGGAATCAGGGAGCAGAAAGGATGTATGGTTGGCAAAGTCAGGAAGTTTTAGTGAGAAATACCCAGGATATTTTCTATAAATCCAATGATAATGAACAAGAAATAGCAGCCCTGAAAACTGTATTTAAATCTGGAAGCTGGGAGGGTGAATTATACAAAAAAACAAAATCAGGGGAGGAAATTATTGTTCAAAGTCGCTGGACATTAATGTTAGATACTGATGGACAACCCAAATCTATTCTGACAGTAGATACTGATATTACAGAAAAGAAACGACTACAACAGCAGTATTTCCGCGCTCAGAGATTGGAAAGTATAGGTATTTTAGCTGGTGGTATTGCTCACGATATCAATAATATCTTAACTCCGATTTTAGGATCTGCTCAATTACTTAAAGCTAGATTTTATCAAGACAATAATCGTGTTTTACAAATGCTGACAATCATTGAAAATAATGCTAAACAAGGAGCGGCTTTAGTCAAACAACTGTTATCCTTTGCTAGAGGATTTGAAGGTAAATATACGATTTTACAAGTTAATGATTTGATTAATGATACTATACAGTTTGCCAAACAAACAGTTTCCAAATCTATCAAATTCTCTACCTATCTTTCTCCCAAACTATATCCAGTTTATGGGGATAAAACCCAACTGCATCAAGTAGTAATGAACTTAGTAGTTAATGCTGCTGATGCTATGCCCAATGGTGGACATCTCTCTATTTCTGCGCAAAATTTATATATTGATGAGGAGATCCAGCAAATCAATTGTCATGCTAAAGGTGGGAATTATATTGTTATTACTGTTACGGATACGGGTATAGGAATGTCACCGGAAATATTAGAAAGAATATTTGAGCCATTTTTTACTACTAAAGACTTTGGTAAAGGAACAGGATTAGGACTATCAACAGTGCAAGGAATTATTAAAAGCCACAAGGGGTTTATTAATGTTGATAGTAAAGTTGGAAAAGGTAGCAAATTTCAGGTATTTTTACCATCAATAAACCAGGAAATTTCACTTTTAAAATCCGATGATCATAAAATGTATCAAGGACGGGGAGAGTTGATTTTATTGGTAGATGATGAAGCCCAAATTATTGAAGTTACAAAAACCATTTTAGAGAACTACAATTATCAAATTATCACTGCTAGAAATGGCAAAGAAGCTATTGATATATATACCCAAAATCAGGACAAAATCAAACTAGTATTAATGGATATAATGATGCCAGAAATGGATGGAAATGCCGCCATTTGCAAATTAAAAGAAATTAATCCCCAAGTGCAAATAATTGCTTGTAGTGGACGCAATATAGAACCAGATAATGAAGCTCAAGTTGCCGCGATTTTATTAAAACCCTATAGCAATCAAGAATTACTGGAAAAATTAAATCTTGTCCTCTGTTTGTAGTCAGGGCTAAAGCTTTGGTGAGTGTTACTATGCTGTCTTGAACACAGGAGTAAAGTCGTGATTGAATGAATATTTGAATGAATATTTGGATATTTTGGACAGATTTTTGAGATTACACAACTTATGCTCATACAATTGACTGATTTCTGAGACTTTTACCCTTTTCTGGCAAATCTATGACACCTCAAGAATTTTTAGAAAATTTGGCAACAGCAGCAACAGACACCGAAAAACTGATAGTTTTTGCACAATACCTTGATACAACCGCGCTAGACAATGCCACAACCCCAAGGTGGAGAAGTATTGGTTACAGTAACGAAATTCAAATGGCACTTAAAAATGTGGCTTTTCATTTAGAAGCACTTGCGGAAGCAGGAAAATAGCATTTTCAATAAAAATCTTGTAGTGTGGGCATCTTGCCCGCTCAAGTTGATTGTGTTATTGAGAGATTAAATTAAACTACTTAGACTTCTTCACCAATATAAATCCCTAAACATTGAGCGGTTCGGATTAAATCACCGTGAGGATCAACAAGGGAGGGATTATGATTGATAACATCTTCAATGGGGAAAGTTACAACTTTTCCATTTTGCCAAGCTAACATTCTGTCGTACTGTTCTTGAGCAATTAAATCAACCGCAACTTTACCAAACATAGTAGCTGTGAGTCTGTCTAAAGCTGAGGGAATACCACCGCGCTGAATATGTCCTAACACAGAAACCCTAGTATCAATTAAATAATTACTACCATTAGCGATTTTTTCGGCAATGTATTGACCTTTACCACATTTATCAATCATACAACTAGCAGCACCATCTGTATCTTCCGCAGAAACAGATACACCCTCAGATACGACAATAATAGCAAATTTCCTGTACCAGCCATCGCTTTGGCCGTCACGGCCATGGCGTAATTCCCCTAAATGATTGCATATACCCTGAATACTATAGGGAACTTCGGGAATTAAAATCACATCAGCACCGCCAGCAATTCCTGAGTATAATGCTAAATGTCCCGCTGTCCGTCCCATAACTTCGATAATCATGACTCGGTCATGACTAGCGGCAGTGAATGTAAGCCGATTAATAGCATCAACAATGGTATTAACTGCGGTATCAAAGCCAATGGAACGTTCTGTAAAAGCGACATCATTGTCAATAGTTTTAGGAATAGCGACTAAATGCCAATTACCTAAAACTGCTAATTGGTGAATAATATTTAAACTACCATCTCCACCAATAGCAATTAAAGCATCTAAAGCGATCGCTTCATAACCTGATAATATTTCATCAGCATGGGCTAAGGTATCTCCTTGATTAATAGTACCTAAAATTGTTCCCCCCATGTTGAGCAGCGGGTCAATACCGTGCAAATTCCAACTGTGGATACTTAAAGGGACAGTTTTCCGCTCTAGCAGTCCTTGAGTCGCGTAGGGAATACCCACCACTTCCCAATCATAAGTCTGTATTGCGTGACTGACAACGGCGCGAATCACACAATTTAACCCTGGACAGTCACCACCACTAGTAAGAATACCAATACGTTTTTTCATTATTTATTAGCTATTACCTATTACCTATTACCTATTACCTAACTTTTTGTATAAACTCTACCCGAATCTGGATTATAAGTTTGTAAAGCCTTCATATATTGAGCGCGTTCAAAAGCACTAGGATGAGGACAATTTAACTGGCTCATACTACCTTGCATTTGTTGTACAGATTCATATTCGTGTATTTCCATCCATTCACGCAGGTCTTTTTCTAAACACTGTATATAAGTAATTTTTCTCCGCAATAATACAGAGCAAAGCATAGTAATATTTGCGCCTACCATCAGCATTTTAATTACATCCTGAGCATTATGAATACCACTAGTTGCAGCAAGACTACCGTGAATATGTCCATAGAGAATGGCTATCCAGCGCAGAGGTAAACGCATGGCTTGGGGGGTACTTAATAATACATTAGGTTCAACCTCTAGAATTTCTAAATTAATATCTGGTTGATAAAAGCGATTAAATAATACTAAACCATCAGCACCGGCAAGATCTAAACGTTTGGCCATATTTGCCATATTAGTGAAATAGGGACTGAGTTTAACAGCTACAGGAATGGTAACTGCGGCTTTCACCGATGTGAGAATATCAATATAATTCTGTTCAATTTCTGCACTTATTAAATCTGGGTCTGTAGGAACATCATAAATATTTAATTCTAGTGCTGATACCCCCGCTTCTTCCATGAGTTTACCATATTTAGTCCAACCACCAACAGAACAACCATTAAGACTGCCAATAATGGGAATATCCACTGTTTCCTTAGCTTTCTGAATATGATCTAAATATTCTTCAGGTCCTACCCGAAAATTAGTTATATCGGGGAAATAGGTTAAAGCTTCGGGAAAACTTTCTGTACCATAACTGAGATGATGATGAAGTTGGGATTTTTCTAAAGTTAATTGTTCTTCAAATAACGAGTGCATAACCACAGCACCCGCACCCGCATCTTCCATACTTTTAATATTATCAATTTCCCGTGAAAGTGGAGAAGCGGAAGGAACTAAAGGTGATTTTAATTCTAAGCCTAAATATGTGGTAGTTAAATTCATAATTTTAATAATTTGGGTTAATAATTTGGGTTAATAATTTGGGTTAATAATTTGGTAATTTAATGATTTTCTTCCTTTTCCTGAGTTCTGATTTAGGTTTCTTGCAATTTTCCTGCGGCTAAATATTGATACATTTGCCACCGATTGTTAACATCAACTTGTGCTTCTTTTAAAAGTTGTTTTGCTGTTTCTGGATTAATTTTCGTCAACATTTGAAAACGATTTTCCATATACATGGAATTTTCTATTGGTATCTTAGGAGTGCGGGAATCGAGTTGTAGAGGGTTTTTCCCCTGTTTAATGCGGTCGGGGTGATAACGATATAATAACCAGCGTCCAGAGTCCACAGCGGCTTTTTGATTTTGCATTGCTGTACTCATATTAATTCCGTGAGCAATACAATGACTATAGGCAATAATTAAGGATGGACCATTATAAGCTTCAGCTTCTAAAAAAGTTTTTAAAGTTTGTTCATCTTTTGCACCCATTGCTACACTAGCAACATAAACATTACCATAGGTCATAGCCATTAAACCCAAGTCTTTCTTAGTTGTTCTTTTACCACCTGCTGCAAATTTTGTAACTGCACCTTTAGGAGTAGATTTAGACATTTGACCTCCGGTATTAGAATAAACTTCTGTGTCTAATACCAAAATATTAACGTTGCGGCCACTAGCAATTACATGATCTAAACCACCATAACCAATATCATAAGCCCAACCGTCACCACCAATGATCCAAACACTTTTTTTAACTAAATAATCAGCTAAGGATTTTAAATTTTGGATTTGGGATTTGAGATTGCTTTTGGTTATAGATTCGAGAAGTTGATCTAATTTTTGTTTGAGAAGAGAAATTCGTTCTCGTTGTTCATAAATATCTGCTTCATCTTTTTGTTCAGCATTGAGGATATCTGTTACTAAAGTTTCACCTATTTCTGGTGCAAATTGTTGAAGTAAATAGGCTGCAAATTCCCCTTGTTTATCTATAGAAATGCGGAAACCTAACCCAAATTCGGCATTATCTTCAAATAAACTATTAGACCATGCAGGACCCCTACCTGCGGCGTTTTTTGTCCAAGGAGTGGTGGGTAAATTACCCCCATAGATAGATGAACAACCGGTGGCATTAGCGACGATCATGCGATCGCCAAATAATTGTGTTACTAATTTAATATAGGGTGTTTCTCCACATCCTGCACAAGCACCAGAAAACTCAAATAAAGGTTCTTGCATTTGTTGTTGATTAATATGATGCAACTGCAAATTTTTTCTATCTGGGTCAGGAATATTTAAGAAGAAATCCCAGTTTTCTCGCTCTTGTTCTCGCAATGGTCTTTGTGGTTCCATATTAATGGCTTTTCTGCGAGGTTCGGCCTTATTTTTTGCAGGACAAATATCAACACAAATACCGCAACCTGTACAATCTTCCGCTGCTACTTGAATGGTAAATTTTAAATTATGCCAATCATGTTCTTTCGCATTGGCACTTTTAAAAGTTTTTGGTGCATTTTCTAATACTTCTGCTGCATATACTTTAGCACGAATTACACTATGAGGACACACCATTACACATTTACCACATTGAATACAAACGTCACTATCCCAAACAGGAATTTCTGCCGCAATATTGCGTTTTTCCCATTTAGATGTTCCCGTGGGATATGTACCATCTATTGGTAATGCACTCACGGGTAAATCATCTCCTTGACGGGCTATGATTTTACCTAATACATTATGAACAAAATCTGCTGTAGGTTCGGGAATAGATGATAGTTCTGTTTTTGCTGCTTTGGCTATAATCTGATGAAGATTTTCCAGAGTTTTATCAACTGCTTTAATATTCAATTCGACAATTTCTTCACCTTTTTTACCGTAGGTTTTATGGATAGATTCCTTAATTTTAGCAATAGCTTCTGCCCTTGGTAAAATACCGGAAATAGCAAAGAAACAAACCTGCATAACTATGTTAATATGTCCACCTATTCCCGCTTCACGGGCGACTTTATAGGCATTAATCACATAAAAGTTGAGATTTTTATTAATTATCTCCTGCTGTATGGAAGCTGGTAATTTATCCCAAATTTCATCTTGATGATCAGGTGCATTTAATAAAAAAGTACCACCAGGAATTATCTCTTTTAAGATCGGGAATTTTTCTAAAAAGTCCCATTGATGACAAGCGATAAAATTGGCTTTCGTAATTAAATAATGAGAGCGAATTTTCTCAGAGCCAAAGCGCAAATGAGAAACCGTTACAGAACCAGATTTTTTAGAATCATAAACAAAATAACCTTGGCTATAATTATCAGTTTCTTCTCCAATAATTTTAATTGAATTTTTATTTGCACTCACTGTACCATCTGCACCCAAACCGTAGAAAATTGCCCTGACTATATTATCCGGTTCAATATTAAATTCTGGATTATATCCTAAACTAGTATGTGTAATATCATCATTAATTCCAATCGTAAAATGATTTTTTGGTATTTCAATATCTAAATTATCAAATACTGATTTTACCATTGTCGGTGTAAATTCTTTAGATGATAAACCATATCTACCACCAACAACTTTAATTTGATTAATTTGGTTTTCTGCTAACGCTGTCACCACATCTAAATATAAAGGTTCACCAATAGCACCCGGTTCTTTTGTTCTATCCAAAACTGCAATACTGCGGGTAGTTTTGGGCAGAGAATCAATAAATTTTTGCACATCAAAAGGACGATATAATCTCACCTTGATGACTCCAACTTTTTCCCCGTGTTGGTTGAGATGATCTACAGTTTCCTGGACAGTTTCACAACCAGAACCCATGAGAATAATGATTTTTTCTGCTGCTGGATGTCCATAATAATCAAATATTTTATATTCTCTTCCCGTCATTTCTAAAAACTCATCCATGACCCTTTGAGTTATATCTGAACAAGCTAAATAAAAAGAATTTACCGTTTCCCTGCTTTGAAAATAAACATCAGGGTTTTGTGCCGTTCCTCGTAATACCGGGTTATCAGGTGTTAAAGCTCGTAAACGATGGGCAATTACTAACTCTATGGGAATGAATTTCTCTAAGTCTTGAGTTGTTAATATTTCTATTTTATCTACTTCGTGAGAAGTGCGAAAACCATCAAAAAAATGTAAATAAGGTATCCGTGATTCTAAACTTGCGCGTGTAGAAATAAGGGCAAAATCATGGGCTTCTTGCACAGAAGCAGCGCACAACATAGCAAAACCGGTACTTCTTGCGGCCATGACATCACTATGATCTCCAAAAATTGAGAGCGCTTGCACTGCCAGCGATCGCGCCGCAATATGAAATACTGTAGGTGTAAGCTCTCCCGCAATTTTATACATATTTGGGAGCATTAACATCAATCCCTGGGAAGCTGTAAATGTGGTTGTCAGTGAACCCGTCTGTAAAGCACCGTGTACAGCACCAGCAACCCCCCCTTCACTCTGTAACTGCACCACTGAGGGAACAGTTCCCCAAATGTTCGGTTTTCCCTCATTCATCCAAGTATCAGACCATTCAGCCATAGGTGAAGATGGTGTAATAGGGTAAATAGCAATTACCTCGTTTAATTGATAAACAACCTGAGCAACAGCTTCATTACCGTCTATAGTGGCAAAAATTTTATTTTTCATATTTATATTATTTATATCTTTATATTATTCGTATATAATTACAGTGTTTCCTTTCCTGGGTATAGATACCCCATTAAAGTAGGTTTTTTTGGAATTATCTATACTGTTAATTTTCTGCTTACTGTATTTATCATCTCCACTGATATTTTGTTTTTTTAACTTATTTTTGAATAAATCAATATCGCAATAACCCCCTAAAAAAACCTCTGTTTCCTCTGGAGTAATATCTTCCAGAAGCAACTTGACATCAATTTGATAAATATCGGTATTGGACTGTAATATTTTAGCCATTGTCTTATATCTTCATGAATTAAAGATTACTCTGTCTTCTAGACTGGCAAAAATTATCATAATTTTCATCTATCTATTGGCTAATATTCAAACTAATTCCCTGCCATACTATAAAATACCCCATACTAACTTTAGCATGGGATATATAACAACAGGTATCCGAAATCATTTACAGTTGAGTCTACCTTTCTCCTGCGGTTATAAGTTGAGATAAATCTCTGTAATTAGGACTATTGACAGAAGCTTGAATATCAGCTTTCGTTTTTTGTTTACTAGCTGTTACCAGTGCAGAAATTTGACGGTTTTCTTTAATTAATCGGCTGTAAGTACGTTGAGGAATATAATGGATTGGATTATAACCAATATAACGTAAAATCAGCACACAAGCCCAAGAATACCGACCATCAGCAATAGCTTCGATGATATGATTGAATTGTTCAGGAGTGATAACACTATGAAAATCTTTCTGAGAATAAGAAGCTTGATAGTTCATAACTAACCCTGATTTAATCTTGTAGGACTGAAAGTTAATAAGTCGTAATAACTGAGAATAGAGAATCTTTCTAGTCCAAATTAATAAGACTTTTATGGTCAAATTTGGGAATTTTTATCCTGATTTGATCTCTAAATCCCAACTTACATGGAGAAATTCATGGGATATCTGATCTCACAGCGTTATATGCACGTAATATGCAAAGGATTCAATTCTCTTGGTAAGTAACTTTGATATCTAAATTCGAGTATAGCGATAACTTTTCGATTAAATATCAATATTATTTGTGGTTATCAGAGAACTTTATTAAGTTTTTGTGAGCTTTGTTCAGAAGTGGTTGACATTCAAGTAACCCTATATCTGTCAAGTAATTATTAGTTTTGTAATCTTTGTTATATCATGGGCAATTTTTTATCTAAATAGATTAGATTCTGAATTGTTTGAGTGTATAAATTGGTAAATTACTAAACTCACTACCCTTCTATTAGTAAAAAATATAGGTAAATTCCCAGATTTTATACTTAATTTGATTGTTTGATAACGAATAGGAAATACAGCTACTCTAATTATGACACTATTTAAATAGTCATACAATATTGAAATATTTCCTGACATTTGCTATCTACAGTTTTGTAAATACCCATTGTGACACTATTACATATAGAATACTATGTTTTCAGTAACTAGTCAGCCAAATTGGCACTTTGTGCCTCTAAATAGTAGAGAAAATGTCAGGCTTCAATTGCGTATCAAATGACTGTTTAAATAGTGTCATAAGGAGTATTTACAAAAATGTAGATCAGAGGTAATTCAATATTGTATGACTGTTTAAATAGTGTCATAAGCAGTATTTACAAAATCTTAAATAGCCCCTGTAGTAGTGGAAATTTTTTTGGTTATTGGTTATTTTTAATTCTCTAGCTAAATTAGTTACACCTGATCACGAAATACCCAACTTATTAAAGCGACTGAGAAGATGATTATCAAGTTTTTGGATTATTGAAAGCCTATTCTTACAAGACTTACGCAAAATATCTCTCCCTAAACCCCCATTTCTCCGTGACCTCTGTACCTGGAGTGGTGTATAGCTCCTGCGTCGCTACGCAAGCTATGGACACGCTACGCGAACGCTATTCCGTGACTCGTGGGTATGGGTAAGTTCTATCTTATTCAGGGGAACTTCATAAATTAGCCCTACTTTGCGTAAGTCCCTAAGATGTCTAATGTTCAAATAAGTCTTTGAATTGTAATAAATCTAAGGTGACAATTGTGGATAAAGTTTGAAAACATTCTTGGGCCAGTTGCCAACGTTCTTCCCGTTTTAACATAACTGTAAGTTTTTGCTGTATACTCAGTAGGTAACGAACGTCATTAGCAGCATAACTTAATTGTACTTGGGATAAATTACTAGCATTACCCCAATCAGAACTTTGGGCGCTTTTATCTAATTCTACTTTTTCTATTTCTAATACTACGTCTTTTAGCCCGTGACGATTTGTATAAGTACGTGCTAACTTACTAGCAATTTTAGTACAAAAGACGGGCTGAACAAAAATGTTTAAATTGTGCCTTAAAGTAGCCATATCAAACCTAGCAAAGTGAAAAACTTTGACGATATGGGTTGCTTCCATAAGTGTTTTTAAATTAGGTGCGGCTGTTTGTCCTTTAGATACGCGAATAGCGGTGACTTGGCCTTCTGGGTTACAAAGTTGAACCAGACACAAACGGTCTCGTTGTGGCAAAAGTCCCATTGTTTCTGTATCAACAGCGATCGCTGAAGCTTTTAAATACTCAGAAAGGGCAGCATCACTTAAATCGCCGTCACCAACTTGAAAATCCTGCAATATCATGAAGTTATCAAATATAAATTATCTTTATTGTGCCAGATCATAATACTATTTCTCACACTCCAGTTAAAAAAGCAAAATTCACAAGCTCATTTATACCCCTTATCGAACAAGAGGCATCTTTTAAGATTGTAAAATTTTTTAATTATTAGTGTTGTTGAATTGAAGTAGAAAAAAGGAAAATTAAAAATCTCTTTTCCTTCGCGCCTTTGCTCTTTTTTACCTGGGCGCGAAACATAATTCATACCGCCATTATGCCAAGACTAATTCTTAATTGCGCCCTGGAACTCTAGCGTTTAAAAATATTTGTGTTAGATAGACTTGTCCTTGCTCATTGGTAGCCACACCAACCCCAGTTAGATTATATTTACCCTGAAGATTTTTGAGATGTCCAGGACTTTTTAACCAGCCAGAAACCGCCTCATTTGCAGGATTGCTATATCCCGTATTGTAAGCGACATTTTCGGCTGCACTGCTGTATTTAAGAGGAATAGCCATAACGCGCCGTTCAAATCCTTGATGACTAAAAGGAACTTTACCAGTAGCCATATTTTGACTGTGAATTCTCGCTTGCTGACTGATCTTTTCACTTAAATTTAACTGTCCTAGTCCCCGTTTTGCTCGATATTGATTAATTTGAGTAAAAACTGATTTCTCTAAACTATTGGTTTGAAAACTAAGATTAGATATTTTGGCTTGACTTGTCACAAGTGATGAACGCTGATATCGGCCAGTTTGTTTAGCAAAACTATTATCTGGGTTCGCAGCAGTCATATAGCCACTAGCAAGGACAAGCGTACTTAAAGCGATGCCAAAAGCAGTTTGTCGTAACATAGAGGTTTAAATTAACTAATGTATGGATTTATTGGATATATACCCTATCTTCTGATGATCAGAATACTTACCAGGATACTATTTGCCAAATATAAACTCAAGAATTATCAAATTTTCACAATTTAAATCAGTTATTTGGATAATACTTTTGTTTATTGTCATCACCTAGAGCAGCCATATTTAGTCTTAACAGAGAATAGGTTTTGTCAATGCTATTTACACTACATTACTAATTAAAATTAAAATAATTAATAAAAAATAGTATCCAATGATAGATGTCATGGATACTAAAATCTTATAATTTACAAAGACTTATCTTGACCGCAAGAAAATTTGTGTAAAATAAATTTTTCCCTGATTATTACTGGCTACACCAATCCCCGTTTGGTTATAATTCCCTTTAATATTGGCTAAATGTCCTGAACTATTCAGCCAGCCTTGAACGGCTTGAGCCGCGGGATCTTGATGTCCCTGGTTATAAGCGACATTTTCGGCGACTCGACTGTAAGCAATACCTGTTGCTGCTACTCGTCCTGAAAATCCATCATGTCCAAAAGCGACTTTACCACTAGCCATATTTTGACTGTGAATTCTCGCTTGATTGTCAATAGTAGAATTACGGGTAAGAGCGGGTAAATTTTGCGAAGCCCGGTACTGGTTGATTTTTTGGAAAACCGCTGCTTTTAGCGTAGCAGTATTCACATTACCTTGTGCAATTTGGTCATTAGAAGTTAATCTGGTCGAGAAATTAGGTTCTGAACTAGCCATTGTCCCACTAACTAAAACCAAAAAACCCGCACTAGCAGCGAAAATAAAGCTTTTCAGCATGATTGATCACCTTTGAAAATTAATTCTTTGGGGAGGTAGATGAAATTACTCACAAGCTCAAAAGAACTTGTGAGTAATTCTCCCCAACTGTACTTAATGAATTAAGAACTTAGCAGCAGTTTGTACATCCTTGTCACCCCTTCCAGAACAGTTGATGATTATTTTGGGACTACCAGCAAGTTGTGGACAAAGAATTTCTAAATAGGCGATCGCATGAGAAGTTTCTAATGCTGGTATAATACCCTCTAATTTAGACAGTCTCTGAAATGCGTCCAAAGCTTCAGCATCGGTAACACTATAATATTCAGCGCGACCAATATCCTTCATATAACTGTGTTCTGGACCTACACCGGGATAGTCTAAACCAGCACTAATGGAATGCGGTTCAATCACTTGACCGTCCTCATCTTGCAAAAGATAACTCATGGAACCATGTAATACACCCACTGTTCCTTTCGTGAGGGTAGCAGCGTGTTTATCAGTATTTACACCTTCTCCAGCGGCTTCTATGCCAATTAAACGTACCGACGGTTCTGGAACAAACTCGTGAAATAGTCCCATAGCGTTAGAACCACCACCCACACAAGCCAAGAGAATATCAGGTAAACCGCCCCATTTTTCCATAGCTTGAGCGCGGGTTTCTTCACCAATTACAGCATGAAAATCCCGCACCATCATGGGGTAAGGATGGGGACCTGCCACAGAACCGAGGATGTAATGGGTAGTTTCTACGTTCGTTACCCAGTCCCTAATGGCTTCAGAAGTGGCATCTTTGAGAGTTCCCGTACCTGCAGACACTGGACGAACTTCTGCCCCCATCAACCGCATTCTGAACACATTTAAAGATTGGCGTTCCATATCATGAACACCCATGTAAATAATACATTCTAAACCAAACCGAGCGCAAACTGTAGCCGTCGCTACGCCATGTTGTCCCGCCCCGGTTTCTGCAATAATGCGCTTTTTGCCCATACGCTTTGCCAATAATACTTGACCAAGGGCATTGTTAATTTTATGTGCGCCAGTATGATTCAAGTCTTCACGCTTTAAATAGATTTGCGCTCCTGTACCATCAGGACGGGCATAATTAGCGGTAAGGCGTTCGGCAAAATACAAAGGTGTGGCACGTCCGACATAATCACGTAATAAACCTTGTAATTCAGCTTGAAAACCAGGTTCATGGCGATATTGCTGATATGCTGTTTCTAATTCAGCTAAAGCTGGCATGAGGGTTTCAGGAACATATTTACCACCAAAGCGGCCAAAACGTCCTAAAGTATCGGGAACTAAAGCAGTTTGTGAGAAATTCAGAGAGAGGGGTGTAGTAGTCACAGATTAGGTAAAATCTAAAATTTAGAGAACAAAGTTAATTTTAATTCTAGACTTGTTGAGAATGCTCTGGTTGTCTAGTAGTCAATCTTTACCAAATTTCGCTACATTAGGAGAATGTACACTTATAGGAATTTTCAATGTCAGCACAACTGTTACTGGTAGATGACGAACCGGGATTGCGGGAAGCCGTGAAAGAATACTTGCAAGAAAGTGGTTTTAGGGTTCAAACTGCCAGTAATGCCCGTGAAGGTTGGGACTGGATGCAAGAGAACACCGCTGATTTAGTGATTTCTGATATTATGATGCCCCAGGTGGATGGCTATCAGTTCCTCAAACAACTGCGCGATGATCCCCGTTTTCAAGCATTGCCTGTGGTGTTTTTAACCGCCAAAGGCATGACAGGCGATCGCATTCAAGGCTACAAAGCGAGTGTTGACGCTTATTTACCCAAACCCTTCGATCCCGATGAATTAGTGGCCATAGTCGAAAATTTATTGGCTCGTCGCAGCGCTCAAACCTCCGCTGCTGGCGAGGAGGGCGAAACTCCAAATCTTGCCGAATTGGCTAATCAAATCGCTCAAATTAGAATACTATTAACTCATAGAAGTGCCATATCCCAATCCCCAGCCCCTTTTAAGATAGATTTGACTCCTAGAGAGCAAAGTGTTTTAAACCTAGTAGCTGAAGGATTGATGAACAAAGAAATTGCCCGTCGCTTGGAAACAAGTGTCCGCAATGTGGAAAAATATGTCAGTCGTTTATTTAGTAAGACTGGTACTAATAGCCGCACAGAGTTGGTTCGTTTTGCTCTAGAACATGGTCTAGCTAAGTAAACCTCCGGCACCGATGATGGCAGTTATGGCAGTTAATTGGTAAATAAATGGTAAATGCACCTGGATAATTTTTTCTAGTGATATGTAGACCTAATTTCACGTTTCCCAGCCAACTCATGATTAGGAAAAACAGGTGGAGACCTCTGAAAAAGTTAATCTCCAAAGCTCTAAATCAGGCTTGTGATTATGCAAAATTACAGCGATTACTATTGTGGGATAGTATCGGAGAAATTGCGTAAGCGCATGAGTTGGCGACGCATTTGTGGGGAGGCTTTAAACTCCGATATTTCCTGAGCTTTTACAGATGCTTGTAAGGTTTCTAAAAATTCATCAGACCCTTCCGTTAAAGCCTCTAGTAATACTTGTAACAGTTGCTCCCGATCGCTTAACAGACTTTTTTCTTCAATCAGGCGGAATTTGAGGTGGATTTCACACTCATAAACACCGACCTCGAGATTATTTATTTGGCGCGGTAATGCTTTGGAGTTCATAGTTTTGAAGATTCCTCTACTTAGTGGTCATACGGGTGATGGACTAGATCTCCAGAAAAATTACTTATACTTTCCCTATACTTTTGTGAATCCAAAGTTTTTGAAGATAAGAATTTTTCCTCATCCATAAAACTAGCGGCTTTGCATCATAGCAGCATAAACTATGTTTTGCGTCAAGACACAAAGGCGCGAAGTTTGAGATTTTGATAGCTTGGGTGGCATAGCCATATTTTTATGCTTTTCTACGTCAATTCTCCAACGCCAAATTGACACTCTATTTTACTCCCCCTGTATTTTTTTAGCTATATCCTACTGTTTTCTGATGTTTCTTTATCAGTTATGGCTCATGCAAGCCATGAACTATTATTCAGTTTTTGCTCTGCCATACCATAAAGTTTTCGTAAAAAACTAATTAGTCCTTGTTAAAGTTTTTTACATCAACTTGTTCAAAACGTCAAGAAATATTATTATTTTTATTTTTGCTACGTTGTCATACTTAAATAATTGTCATCAAGATGCTCCTTTGATCAATGCAATTTATAATTATAGGAAAAGCTACCCCATGGGGTAAAAAGTTTGGTAAAGTCACTATAATACAAGTACATATACATCATAAAAAAGCAGAATCAGCAAAAATATCAAAAAATGTTTTGTGAACAATCACATACAGAGAAAAAATCAATTTCCAAAATTCTCAGCCCCACCAACTCCTAAACTTCTGTATTATTGTTACAATAATTGCAGTGTAATTCAGCCAAACTCTTACACCCTCATGGATAACCCAATGCTGCTCAAGTCCACAACCCGTCATATTCGCATTTTTGCGGCGGAAATGGACTCCTATGAACTGATTCCCAGTAATCAAGTCTTGACACTAGACGTTGATCCAGACAATGAATTTAACTGGAACGAAGACGCCCTACAAAAAGTTTATCGCCAGTTTGATCAACTGGTAGAAGCATCTAGTGGCGAGGATCTAAGCGATTATAACTTACGTCGCATTGGTTCAGACTTAGAGCATTATCTGCGATCGCTCCTCCAAAAAGGCGAAATTAGCTACAATCTCTCTAGTCGCGTTACTAACTACAGCATGGGACTACCTCAAGTTGCAGTTGTAGAGAATCAATAAACTTAGTACATATCTACCTAGCCCTGGTGAATCTAATTCGCCAGGTATGTCAAGCTTTAGTGACAAGTTGAAAATTAGTTCTGCTATAGCTACATATTCCCAGCACAATAGCAGTTATGATCAGGCTGTGGGTTAAAAAAATATGGGCGGTATCATAAGCCGCTACCAAATACTGTTGAAGAAAATGCCAATTGCAGAATCGGTGGGAAAACTATGGAAAATGATGCGGTAACGCTCTGCTGCCCAAATGAATATTGTCAATCTGCTAATCCCCTCACCCACAAATTTTGCCAGCAGTGTTCTACACCCTTACCTAAGCGTTACCTCTGGGCTGTGGGGGATGATTTCAGCCCAAGCCATCCCGGATCTATCTTAGCTGATCGCTATTTAGTCATTAATAAATCCATACTTTTAGATATCAAACCTGGGTTATTGCCCCAAATTCCTGAATTAGAGGATTTAGAGAAAATTAGACCTTATCTGAAACTAATTCCCTATCGTCTCCATATACCCCAAGTTTATGGAATCCTCAATTTAGGTAATGAGCAGCCCCAAGCAGAAATATTATTATTAGAAAGACCGCCATTATTAGTTGATCCGAGTATTACTAAAACAAGTCTGTGCATTAGCTTAGATGATGCCTGGAAGGAAGCCTCATCAATCCGCCAAATTCATTGGCTATGGCAAATAGCAAATTTATGGCAACCCATGGACATTCAAGGTGTAGTATCTACCCTTTTAGACCCTGATGTATTGAGAGTCGAAGGTGTATTAGTTCGCTTATTAGAATTGCGTTTTGATAGAGAAAACACACCGACATTATCTCAATTGGGAGAATTTTGGCGACAACTGCTCAAAAATGCCAAACCAAATATTGCTCCTTTTATTCAAGAATTATGTCAGCTTCTGATGGACGGGAAAATTAATTCGTCAAGCCAACTAATTCAAATTTTAGATCAGGGATTGAAGCAATTAGAAAGATTCCAAACAACTACTATTAAAATCTATACTAAAACAGACTCAGGTCCAGTCCGTCCACGGAATGAAGATGCCTGTTACCCTTCCCGCGACACTTTGATCACTAAACCGCCCCAGGATAACGCCCTGGCAATTGTCTGTGATGGTATTGGTGGACACGAGGGAGGTAGTGTGGCTTCTAATTTAGCAATTGAAACTATCGTGCAAGAAGTCAAAGAACTGACTTCAGTTACTGAGAATCAAATAAATCCCTCACTTATACTGTACAAGTTAGAACAAGTAGTAGCAACCGCTAACGACAAAATTAGCCAGCAAAACGATAGCGAACATCGTCAAGGACGACAACGCATGGGAACAACCATTGTCATGGCTTTACCTATGGCCTATGAAATGTATATTACTCATGTCGGTGATAGTCGTGCCTATTGGATTACTCGTCATAATTGTCATCAAGTTACCTTAGATGATGATGTCGCTTCCCGTGAAGTTCGTTTGGGCTATTCGCTTTATAGAGAAGCATTGCAACACAGTGGTTCTGGATCCTTAGTTCAGGCTTTGGGAATGAGTAAAAGTACCTCATTACACCCCACATCACAACGCTTTATTATTGATGAAGATGCTGTTTTCTTACTGACATCCGATGGTTTGAGTGATTTTGACCGAGTTGAAGAATCTTGGGAATCAGAAATATTACCTATATTATCCGATAAAAAAACTATAGAAAATGTTGGACAACGACTGATAGAAATTGCCAATACTAAAAATGGACATGATAATGTCACCATTGCTTTAGTACATTATGATGTGAAATATTCTGAACCAGATATAACAATTACAGTAGATATTTCTCAGGTTTTAGCTGACACAGAATTAGATCCATTGGATGATCACCAGAAAACTCGAGTGTTAACGGAAAATAAGACCGTAAATAAGACCGTTAAATTTTCCCAAATACCATTACAGCTGTTTGTTATTTTAGGATTAACTTTATTAGCTTTTTTGTTAGGATACTGGTTTAAACTCACACAACTCCAATCACCAAGAAACATAATTCCCTCTCATTCTCCATCTTCTAGTCAGTCCCCACCTTGAGGGGCGACAAAGAAGCTAGAGAGGTTGTTGGATAAGAATCACAGCCCTCAGACCCTGCTGATAAAATGCCATTTTTTGAGGGTGGGGTAGTGGGGTTGCTTGTGATGATTGTAGATAATTGTAGGGTGGGTTAGCGTAGCGTAACCCACCATTATCACCTAATTTATTTTAGCTTGGGTGTTGGATTTTCTCAACCCAACAAAGCTATTAACTAAACAAGAAATTACCTCCGAACAGGTTTAAACTCGCATTGGTGCTATTAAATCCTGATGTACCGGATAAAGTCACTAATGATTGACCAGTACCAAAACCAGCATTACCAATAATACCATCTCCAGCCCGCACTAATGTAGAATTACCTGATGTAATCACATCAAAATTGGCAATACCTGTAAAGTTCAGTTTATCGCCACCAGCACCGCGCACAAATTGGTAAACTGTATCTGTACCATGACCAAGAACGTAGTTAACGTTATCTACAGCAGTATCATTACCTAAGTACAGGCTGTCGTTACCTTTACCACCAGATAAATTATCAATACCAGAACCACCTTTAATCCAATCATTACCATCAGTACCAGTAAAATTGACGTTACCTGTAAAGCTACTTAAATCAAAGCGTTCAAATCCTAATACTGTTGTTCCAGGAATATTGCCAATTTGATTAGTGGTGTTGTTAGCATTAATTGTCAGACTATTAGCACTTGTTCCCCCGGTAATAATCAGGGTATCTGTGCCAAGACCACCATTGATGTTGTCATTTTGTTGTAAGTTGGTAAAGACGCTGGTAATTGTGTCATTTCCTGCAACTGCATCAATGATATCTTTGTCGTTGGTGGTGGTAATGTTATTTGTATTTGCTGTACCAGTGATTGTATTGTCTGTTAGGTCGCTGATATTTATAGTCAATTGTTTTTGATAGGTTAAACCACCCTGGTCTCTGGTTTGAACGCGAATACTGTAACTGTTTTTGGTTTCAAAGTCAAAGACAGAGTTGGTTTTAAGTTGATTTCCGCTAATGGTAAATAAACTATTATCTGTTGCACCTGTTCCTGATACTAAACTATAGGTAAAGGTGTTGTTAGCATCTGGGTCTGTGCTACTAAGATTACCAATCACTGTACCAACAGTCTTGTTTTCCGCAACTGTGCTGGTGGATAGTGTTAGGTTAGTAGGAGTTTCGTTAACGTTACTGACTCCAATGGTTAATTGTTTCTCGAAAGATAACCCACCCTGGTCTGTGGTTTTGACTCTAATGCTGTAACTGTTTTTGGCTTCAAAGTTAAATACAGAGTTGGTTTTAAGTTGATTATTGGTAATAGTGAATAAACTGTTATCAGTTGCACCACCTCCTGATACTAAACTATAGGTAAAGGTGTTTCCTGTATCTGGGTCTGTAGTGGAAAGATTACCAATCACTGTACCAATGGCTTGGTTTTCGGCAATGTTGCTATTATTTATGGTGATGTTAGTAGGTGTATTGTTGACGTTTTCTACATAGAGAGTAAAGATATCACTAACATTCGCTCCGTCCTTATCTGTAGCAATCACCTTGACATTTAATTGACCTATATTTGCTGTTTTAGGAGTACCAGTAAAGGTTCGAGTTGTAGAGTTAAAATTCAGCCAGTCTGGTAAATTACTGCCATCAGCTAAAGTAGCTGAATATTTAATCAAATCAGGAATTACGCCCTCATTGAGCAGCGTATTTTCAAATGTAGCTGTGAATAATTGATGAAGTTTTGTCGTGGGATGAAAATCGTCCCAGAAAGCGTATTGATTTGGGTCAACTGGATTAGTGGCTGTAATTAGAGGTTGGGTAATATTAGTAAAGTTGTAACTAGCAGGATTAGCCTGAAATGCTGCACTCAAACCAAAGATATCTACTAAAGATAAATCAACATTGAGGACTGGTTCTAAGTTGGTTAAAGCTTGGGTTAAAGCTGCATTAAAGCCAATAGAAATTAATCTGGCATTATCTACATTATTATTAGCAATACTTAAAGGAGTAGCACCCAAATCTGGTAAATTGCCAACAACAATTTCTTTAGCACCTAATTCTGCTAACGTTGTAATCGCACTACTAATATTAGTAACTGCATTAGTTATAGCTTGAGTAGGATTGGTGGCAAGATTTAGAAAATCATTACCACCAGCCCAGATTACGTACAATCCATCTTTACCCACGGGTGTGGCGGTATTTAAAGTTTTAAATTGCTGAATTTGTGTTAGTAAGCCAGGTACAGTGATTTGCCCAAAAGTGTTGCTTACCCCTGTATTTGCCCCCGAAAAGGCGAAGTTTTCAATTGATTGGTCTGTAAATTGTAAATTTCGTGCCAGGTAATCAATCCAAATTAAGCCATTAGAAAGACGACCTTGATAATTAGGTGGTGGTGGAAAGGTATTACCTGATGCTTGGTAGGCGTTACCTGTATCTGATAAACTGTCACCAAAGATGACCAGGTTCTTATAAGGATTAACTGCGTCTAGGTCGGAAAAGGTATTTTCAGGCAGTGTAAATGTGAAGGTAGAATTGACCTTACCTGTTTGATCTGCGATCGCACTATTTAAAATTGGCACTCTATTAAGGTTTTCAACTGTAATTGTCATGCTAATGTATGTATAGTTATTAACGTTTTTCGTCAGTAAAATTGGCAAATAGTGATAACTTGAGTGAGTGATGATACAAACAAAACTATTTTACACTATATTGTCTAAAAATAAATATTATCCATGGCAAAAATACTTGCTTGTCTAATTTTCCTTTCTGCCTAGAATATTTGTATCTGTTTAACATTTAGTTCCCCAAGCCATGTCCGGTCTGAATTTAGCGATCGCCCGTCTAGTCAATACTGGTACAGATAACTTCGTCATTTGGGTAGTCAAAGCTCCCTATCCCAGTGGCTATGTTCTCCGTGATTGTGTTTTTTCCGCCGAACTGAATCAAGTTTGGCAACAATGGCGGCAAATGTTTGCCAGCAAGAGTCCCTTAGATATTACCCATGCTTCAACTTTTCCATCAGTTAGCCTACCCCTAGCTGAAATTTCAGCGGTTGAAGGTCAAACTAAAAGTCCTTACAGTGTTCGTTTGATGCAATCCTTGGGCATCAAATTATGGCAGTGGGTATTTGATGGAGTGATTCTTAGTAGTTGGGAACGTAGCCGGGGTATGGCTACGGGGCAAAAAAGGCAATTACGCTTTCGGTTGGAAATTCGTGATCCTGATCTAATTGCCTTACCTTGGGAAATTATGCAGCCGCAAGCCGGACAACGAGCTATATCTCTGACCCAGGATATTTTATTTAGTCGCACCAGCAATGAAGTTGAACCTCTATCACATTTGCGAACTGATAAAGCTTTAAATATTCTGGTGGTATTAGGATGTGATCATAAATTACAACTAGATCAGGAAGTGTCCTTACTGAAAAATATCTTATTAAAAGATCGTCCTGCAGGAAAAACCGCCTCAGAATATGCACCTTGTACAATGAAAACACTGATACAACCCACCAGAACAGAGTTAATTCAGGAGTTAGAAACCAAAGCTTATAATGTTTTATTTTATGGCGGACACGGACTACCAGACCCAGATGGAGGCTTATTATTTTTAGCGACTGGAGACAACATTAATGGCATAGAATTAGCTCATGTTCTCACTCGTACAGGTGTAAAACTAGGAGTTTTTAACGCTTGTTGGGGAGCGCGACCAGCAGCAATCAATCACCAAGCTATACCTGCTAGTAGTTTGGCAGAAGTGCTGATTCGCCATGGTGTACCTGCTGTATTAGGGATGCGTGATGAAATTACTGATGCTGAAAGTCATACTTTTATTAAAGCTTTTGCGGAAGCATTGCGACGGGGCAAATCAATTGATGAAGCAGTAGCAGCCGCGAGACAAGAACTGTTAACACTGTATAAATTCAATCAACCAGCTTGGACATTACCAGTTCTCTACCTCCATCCTGATTTTGATGGAGAACTAATTAAAAGCGTAGATGAAGGAATTACAGAAATTCCCGATTCTCGCATATATTCGCCTGTAAAGACAGCTTGTATGAGATCGCTCTCACCCGGGGGGAAAACTTGGTTATTAGGTCCTGGAGTCACCCGCATCGGCCGCACGAGGGATAATGATATTGTGATCCCGGAAATTTATATTTCTAGACACCACGCGAAAATTTTATGCCGAAATACCCTAATTGAAAATACACTGAGTACGATTTATTATCTGCAAGATGTATCTACTTATGGAACTACCTGGTATTTAAGCCCCAACGGTTGGCAACAGATCCTCCGGGAGGAAGTACCTTTAACATCAGGAATGCAGTTAATGTTTGGCAGTGCTAACGGTGAAATTTGGGAATTTATTCGTGAATAATATCAATAAATTATTGAATTAATACGAAAACTTAATTTTTGAGATTGTAGCTATCAACAAGACCGAATGAATAATGACAGGAACATGAAAAATATTAACAACTTCAATGCTCTCGATTTAGAACTACTAGAAGCACTGTTAGCATCTGAAGATGCTATTTACCCATGGAATCCGGCTGATGTATGCTCCGAGGCTTATTTTGATGATTTAGAACAACAGTTTAACAGGCAAGATTTCTCAGCAAGCAAACTGATAGAAAATGCCAATAATTTTTATCATAATTTAGATAAAATTTGGGGACAAACTGTGGCTGAAACTGGAAATATTAGGAATAATACAGTTAATTACCTCCAAAAAGCTTTGTCAAATGCTTTTTCGGTGATCCCTGAATTCTTGCTCATGGATATCGCACAAAAAGCTACAGTCGTCTTGATGGTGGAAAAATCAGCCAGTGAGAAACTAGTAGAATGTGTACAAACTTTATTACCCAATTGGGACAGAGATGATCTATTAGTTTTAGCCCGTCCTTTTGCTTATTATATGCGAAGTAGTGAACCAGATAAATTGACATCTGTAATTAAAGACTTGGAAAATCGAGATTGGTCTAATTTATCAGAAATAGAACAGGCTAAAATTAGTTTAGCGATCGCAAATTATGCCCTGGAATATCTTTCAAAATCTAACTCTCAACCCTAATTTTACTCTGTTGCCATAGTTGATTTTGGAGTTTATTTTGGGTCAAGAAAGCGGGTAGCGAAGTTTTGTGATCTGGTTGGTGATAATACTCGTGCTTTGAGAATAGCCGCCATTAAAAAAGCATAAGATAAAACACCAACTACGACCAACAAAAAAGCATTAATAGAACCTGTCGCATTCCATAAAGCGTGAAGTGCAGAGGCGCTCAAATAACCTACTGAGAGAATTTGCTTTCCTCTCAGGGGTTTTAACACAGCCAAACCAATAAAATAGCCTAAATAGCCGCTGTAAGCCATGTGTCCAGCTACAGAGCCTAAAATGCGGGGAATTAGTAGCTGTAAACCCACCAATTGACCAGAATTTTCAGAAATTAAGGGTACATATTGACCAAGAGTTTCCAGTAAAGTAAAACCCACAGCGGAAGCCGTACCTAAAAGGATACCATCTAGAGGTTCCCAAACCCCAATTCGTTCTCGCCAGGGTGACGGTAATAAATTTCCCATCAGATATGCTGCTAATACTGGTAATATTTTTAGCAACTCCTCCATTAATCCCGCACCAAAAAACATCCGTACTAGTAATTCGGTAAAGGTAATCCCATTTTGAGAAGCAGGGTCCAAGGAGCCAGGTAAAATCTCTCTGAATACTTTGATAAATAAGTCTAACAGAGGACTGAGTAAAATTAACATTGTACTCAGTGCTACAGCCATGAGTACCCACCAAGGTTTAGGTTTACCACAAAGCTGATAAACAAAGTAGTAAGCAGCAAAAGCGATATAAGATCCTACAATTACTTGATTAGCTTGGGGATGACCTACAGTAGCAAACATTAGCACGACAAAAAATACCGTCAGGATTCCCGGTATTAAGTAAGCTTTCCGGGTTAAGTCCTTACCAGTAGAAATAATCGGAAATAATTGTGTGAAGCTGACAGAATCTTGCTTTAAAGACGAATTTTGTTTATTGACAGAGGATAATACTGTAGCTTTATTCAGAGCTATCATCTTTGGTGGAGTGATAATCTCATACTCGAAGACAAATTGTGGTCCATCAGTACCAAGGGAAATGCGATCGCCCATAAGTAATTCTTGACATCCTTCTAAGTGTTCTCCATTTAAAAAAGTGCCATTAGCACTATTCAAATCACAAATTACCCAGTTGTAATGGCCATCCTTTTGCTGAACAGTGGAAACTACCGCATGACGACGAGATACCATCCGGTATATCATGGCATCCAAGACAATTTGGCAGCTAGGGTCACGTCCAATTACCATTTCTTTGCCAGTAAGCAACCAGTAGCGAGATGCTGACTCTGAAACTTCAACCGATAGCTCGCGTGGCGTAGTCGTTTTCGCCACCAGCCGCAGAAATGCATTCTGTCTTGCTTTTTTGCCTGTCATCGAGTTAGTGAGGGTGTCTAAACAGATTCTCTAGCTTTATGGAAGCATGGCTTAGGGCTAAAACAATGCTAGGCACTTTCTATTTTGTACTTTAGCTCTACAGCCGCACCATTGCTAAATAAATATACTATAGCTTCACTAACCTTCCCTTTGTTTCCATTCAAAATACAAAATCAAAACAGAATTTACACAAGAATATGCAAATAGGTGATAGTAAAAAACTATCTAAGCCTGGAAAGGATCAGATACCCGACTACTAGCCTAAGGATTATTCTAGAATAGTCCTGATTTAATTTTCCTTTCTAGAATTACTACTCCGAATTATCAAATAACTAATTGATAAGGAAAGAATAGCAATACCTAAGCCAATAATTTCTATACCCTCAGTAGCTTTCAAATCAAGAATAATAATTTTTCGAGCAATAGCAATTAAGGAAGTAACAATAACTAACTCGACTTGGAGAACGTGCTTTTTCAGGTAAGCCGTGATATTTTCTAATATTTCTAAAGCGATTAAGACATTGAGAAATAAGCCAAAAATCTTAAATAATGTTTGACTAAAATGACCTTTTTCTGAAAAAAATATTTCCTTAAAAACAAAGATTGCCAAGTCAAAAAGTGTGGCAAATATTACTACTATCATCAATAAAGATAGGATTTTTGAAACTATGACCTCGACAATTTCAATTATGTGCATGAAATTTTTATCGCTGGCAAGTCCTAGAAAATCCTTAATTAACTTTCTCATTGGGCGCTCCTTGTTGAAAATTAGGAAGAAAATATCAAACAAAAATCCCATAGATAAATCTAGGGGATAAACAATTAAAAATTAAAAATTCACCAATTAAAAGTTTTTGAAGTTTCTTAATTTTAAACTAGTTGGAAACTTTTCTGTTTTCCAGAATATTTAAAAACATAATCATAACGATTGATAATCGCCTAGGAGTTAAATTAGTTATGAGTTAAATTAGTGTATGGATAAGAGCTTACCATGGGGACGATTGAAGTTGATAACTTTTAACATTAGATTTTACAGCAATGGGGATTAATTGCACAGCACAGGCCTTTAATTCTGGTTGCAGAGAATCAGGACAAGCTTCTGAATGAGTAAGCGTATTAGCTTCAGCGTCATCAGCCCATAGTTTACCCCAGTGGATAGGGACAAAGACAGTACCGGGAGAAATAGCTTTTGTAACTTTAGCAGGGAACTTAGTTGTACCACGACGCGATCGCACTTCTAACCACTGATTATTAATAATACCTAAACTAGCAGCATCACGGGGATGAATTTCGATAAACGGTTGGGGGTGCAGTTTGCGAATTTTCTCAATTCTGCCAGTGCGTGTTTGTGTGTGCCAATGACCGTACAATCTACCAGTAGTTAATATAAAAGGATAGTTGGGATCAGGTGGTTCAGCGAGTCCTTGAGAATAATACGCACCAAACCTAGCGCGTCCGTCAGGGGTATGAAAACGTAAATTAGTATATAGACGTTTAGTTTCTGAATTACTACCTCGTGAATAAGGCCAATGAGTTGGACCTTGTGCAGCTAAAAACCCATGACTTAAACCAGACATATCACAAGGACGCTGACGAGTTAACTGGACAAATTCTTGATAAACTTCCGCCGAATTTTGGAAATTAAACTTATCAGCAAAACCTAATCTTTTGCCAACTTCTGCGAAAATTTCCCAGTCAGGTTTTGCTTCCCTGGGTGGTTCACGAAAAGCCGAACATAGAGTTACCCTTCTTTCCGAATTAGTCATAATGCCAGTTTTTTCACCCCACTGAGACGCAGGTAATAAAACATGAGCATAAGCTGATGTTTCCGTAGGATAATAAGCATCTTGATAGATAGTAAAAGGAGACTTTAATAAAGCTTGTTTAGTGCGTTCTAAATCTGGCATACTCACAGCAGGATTAGTCGCAGCAATCCATAATAAACCCACATTTCCAGTTTCTAACCCAGTGATCATTTCCCAAGCAGTTAAACCCGGAACGGAGGAAATCTGACCTGTTTCTAAACCCCAAAAAGCCTCAACTTCTGCGCGGTGCTGTGGATTTTTTACTAACCGATAACCGGGTAATAAATGTGATAAACCTCCCGCTTCTCTACCACCCATAGCATTAGGTTGACCAGTTAAAGAAAAAGGACCAGCACCAGGTTTACCGATTTGTCCGGTCATCAAATGTAAATTAATAATGGTTCTAACTTTAGCCGTACCTTCGGAAGATTGATTAACACCCATTGACCATAAAGAAAGTACAGATTTTGATTTTCCCCAATATTTAGCAGCAGTTTCTAAATCTTCAACACTAATACCACAACTATTAGCGACAACCTCCGGTGAATAATGGCGAATTACTTCCGCATAAGCCGGAAAATTGTTAGTACAATCATCAATAAAAACCGTATCTATATAATTCCATTTCATTAATAAATAGGCAATACCATTTAATAAATCAATATCCGTACCTGGACGAATAGCTAAATGTAAATCGGCTGCTTCTGCGGTAGGAGTGCACCGAGGATCAACCACAATTATTTTAACACGACGATTTTTTTTATGATATTTTTCCAAGCGATTAAAAATAATTGGATGACATTCCGCCGTATTTGTGCCAATTAAAAAAGCACAATCAGTTAATTCCAAATCATCGTAACAACAAGGAGGACCATCAGAGCCAAAACTTTGAATGTACCCAGATACCGCACTAGACATACACAACCGGGAATTAGCATCGAAATTATTAGTTCCTAAACAACCTTTGAGTAGCTTTTGAGCAATATAATAATCTTCGGTTTGGAATTGTCCAGAACCGTACATACAAATTGAATCTGTAGCTTGATTCAATTGCAATGTTTGAATCCGTTGGGTAATAATATGAAAAGCTTCATTCCAACTCACACGCCGAAATTCTTCATTTAAAGAATCGCGCACCATAGGATGATACAATCTATTTTTATCCAAAGATTCAGCAATAGTCGCACCTTTAACACATACCATTCCCTGACTGGAAGGGTGGGATTTATCACCTCTAACTCGCCAAATGGGAATTCCTTGATCATCTCGATTTGTGGCTTTTCCATGTTGGGCTGGTGGAGAAACTTCTAAACCGCAACCGACACCGCAATAAGGACAAAGTGTTTTAGTAAATTCATTCATGGTAAGTAGGTTGGCGTTAAAAATTGTCGTTATGACAAGGGAACAGGGAACAGGGAACAGCGAACTCTTAACTCTTAACTGGGAAGAGGTTTTGGGCAACTTTACTTTTCGTTACTTATGTCGGTTTTCTTCGGTTCACCTACTTAGTTATAATTTTTGATTTCACGGGGAGACGCTTCAGGCGCAGAGTTTATGTTATTAACGTAAGTTGCTAGTTAGGGAAAATGTCATAATCAGGATATCCAAGATTAAAGGATGAACAGGATAAAAACAGAAAATTACTCACCAATTACCCATTACCAATTACCCATTACCAGCCTCAACTAGATAACTAGCAACTTGAGTTATTACCTTCGCGCCTTGGCGTGAGATATTTATTCTTCTACTATTAAAATTGGTTGGTGGTTAATTTTTGCTTCTTCAATTTCATTGTCAGATGCAAATGAATCTTTTGGTTCTTTGAGGAAGAATCCACACATAAAGGCGCAAATCATTGCAGCTATTCCCATTGTGGCAAATAGGGTTGATGGGTCTGTTAAACTGTAGATTGTTAGATAAACTACGCCACCAAAATTACCATAAGCACCAACGTTTCCAGCTATTTGTCCGGTTGCTTCTTTTTTGATTAATGGGACTATTCCGTAAGTTGCACCACAACCAGCTTGGGCAAAGTAAGCGGTAAACATTGTGACTGCAATTGCCAGGGGAATAGGCCAATCTTTGTTAATGAAATGTGCCATTAAGTAGCCAATTGCAATTCCAGCGGAAATAATGGTCATTGTCCATTTACGCGAACCTAATTTATCAGAAATTAAACCGCCACTAGGACGAGAAAATAGATTAAGAAACGGATAAATAGATGCAATCATTCCGGCTACAATATGTTCCAAACCAAAGGTTTTTTCAAAGAATGCAGGTAGCATGGAAACCGCTGCTAGTTCTGAACCAAAGTTGGTAATGTAGGTAAATTCTAATAATGCTACTTGTCCAAATTGATAACGTTGATTTGCTGGGTAGGTTTTTTGTCCTATTAGTAATTCTTGATTGACTTGATATGCTTGATAGGTTTGATAAGCAAATAATCCTGCTAAGACAATCCAAACTATATACATTTGGCTGAGTGTGAGAAAATGAATTTTCTTTTGTTCTAGTCTCCAAGCTAATAAACCTAATGCGAAGATTAAACCAAAATTAGAAACAATCAGCGCCCAAAAACTTTTGATGGAAGTTACTTCTAATGATCCATTTTTCTTGGGTTTTTGATAAACTTTACCATGGGGTGTATCTTGCACGTTTTGATAGTAGAATAAGCCGTAAACTGCGGTGACAATTCCTGTTAATGCAATGGTCAAACGCCAATTAGATAAACCACCATCTAAAAAGCTAGTTGCAATTGCAATTGTTGGTAATGCAAATTCTGATCCAAATGCTCCAAAGTTACCCCAACCTCCATAAATACCTTGAGCAATTCCCATTTCTTTAGGAGGAAACCACTCTGCTACCATGCGAATACCAACAACAAACCCAGAACCAACTATTCCCATTAATAAACGACTAATTACTAATTGGTTGAAGTCTTGGGCTAATGCTGTGAATAAACAGGGGATAATCGCAAACATTAATAATAGGGAATAGGTAATTCTTGGACCGAATTTATCCAATAACATCCCAATAATAATCCGCGCGGGAATTGTTAATGCTAGGTTACAAATTCCTAAGGTTTTAATTTGTTCTGGTGCTAAATGTAATTCTTTACCAATTGTGGTTGCAAAGGGGGCAAAGTTAAACCAACAAACAAAGGTTAAGAAAAATGCCAACCATGTCTGATGTAAAATCCGATAACGTCCTTGAAGTGAAAATAGTCCTTTTAGCATTTTATTTGCTCACAAAATAAGTAGGTTGGCGTTAAAAATTGTCGTTATGACAAGGGAACAGGGAACAGGGAACAGGGCAACTTTACTTTTCGTTACCTATGTCGGTTTTTTTCTGTTCACCTACTTACGAAAATTCACTGACAATGATTAAATTGCCAAAATTGATGATTTATCAACCACTGATAAACCCAGATGATTTAATATCTAGTTTATGAGGTTAATTTTTGGTTTTAAGCTATTGCTGGTTCTCGTAATTTTGCCCCAAATTGAGTAATTAGTATTTCTCTTAATATGGGTTGTAAGTCTTCGCAAGGAATACCTTTTTTCACACAAGTTCCTAAATGTGCATCTTTCCCCACTGTTCCACCCATATAAATATCCACACCTTCTAACATTTGCCCATTTTTACGGACTTTAGTTCCCATGAGGCCAATATCTGCTACTTGGGTCTGTCCACAGGAATTTGGGCATCCTGTCCAATGAATTCGCACCGGATGTGATAAAGTTAATTCAGATTCCAATGATTTAATCATTTCTAAGGCGCGATTTTTGGTTTCTATTAAGGCAAAATTACAAAATTGTGCGCCAGTACATGATACCAATGATCGCATTAATAAGCCAGGGTTAACTGCAAATTTCTCTAATATGCCTTCTGTGTAAAATTGTGTTAAACTACTATCGGGAATGTTGGGGATAATAACATTTTGTTCTACGGTAAACCGGATTTCTCCACTTCCGTAAACTTCCGCTAACCGCGCAATTTCCAACATATCATGAGCAGATAATCTCCCCACGGGAATATTTAAACCTGCGTAGTTAAATCCCGCTTGCTTTTGTTTATATATGCCTAGATGATCCCGTTTTTCCCAGTTAATTTCATCTTTCGCTGCTGCGGGTAATAATGATTTACCAAAACGCTTTTCTACTTCTGTGCGGAATTTTTCTATACCCCACTCATCGAGTAGCCAAATCAACCGGGCTTTTTGTCTGTTTGCGCGTAAACCATGATCTCGAAATATCTCGACAATGACTTTGGATAATGATACAACATCGGCCGGTAATACCCAAACATTTAAAGGCATAGCGGTTTCACAACGTTTTGCGGAAAATAAACCACCGACAATGACGTTAAAGCCAAAGACTGGTATTTGCTCTTGATTTGTCAAAAAAGCGGGAATAAAGGCTAAATCGTTAATTTCTGCGTGAACTGAATTATCTCTTCCCCCAGTAATTGCAATGTTAAATTTCCGAGGAAGATTACTAAATTCTGGATTACCTTCACCATTGTTAGTCAGCATATCCTGGATTTGCTGGACTAATTCTCTGGTATCATATAATTCATTTATGTCCAAACCAGCTACAGGATCACCTGTAATATTGCGGATATTATCCATCCCAGATTGGATAGTAGTCAATCCCACTTTGTGAAATTTATTAAAGATATTGGGAATATCTTGAATTTTTATGCCGCGTAGTTGTATATTCTGTCTAGTGGTAATGTCAGCGCTGCCGTCGTCACCGTAACGCTGTAGTACCTCTGCTAAAACCGATAATTGATTGCTAGTGAGAATACCATTAGGTATCCGCATTCGCATCATGAATTTACCAGGAGTCACTGGACGGAAGAATACACCTAACCATTTTAGGCGGTGGTTAAGGTCATTTTCGTCCATTGCTTCCCAACCGATTTGCGCGAACTGCTCTATTTCGTTCTTAACCGCGAGTCCGTCTTTTTCGGCTTTGAATTTCTCGAATTTATTCAGTTTTTCTGTGGTAGCTGCTGTATCTATCATGGTCTTTTCTTGGCAGATAGGACTTAATTAACTGTGTACCCTTTCATCACTTCTGTATTTACCACTTTGGGGAAATAACTGATAGTAGTTTCCTGTTTTGTGTTTGTAACAGTTGCGATATTGATAACTTAGTGTGATTTTTTATAACAATTCGTATACTAGGTTACTAAAATCAAGTGATTATGCAAAAAATGGATATCATAATTGCTATGATTGCATAAATCAAAAATTTGTTTTTCTAGATGAGCTTGTATAAATTTTAATGCGTTTGTATATGAAGATAGGAATTTGTCTCACGTAGAGACGCTTCAGGCACAGAGAGTAAAAGCTTTAAGGTTTTTTGATTTAACTAAGGTGTTAAAATGTAGAAATTTGATCAAATTTTGGCAGTATTAATATATATTCATTGGTAATAAATCAGATATTGTTGAAAGCAATTATGAAACGTCGTGACTTTATCAACTGGGTGGGATTGGGTTTTTTAGCTAGTTCTCTACCTATAGCAATTGCGGCTTGTTCTCCTGAAACAACCGCAGCACCTAGTTCTAGATCTAATACTGCTAAAAAAGGCTGGCAAAAGGTGGGTACTGTGGCACAATTAGACAAAACTGGTCAATTATTGGCGGAAAATTCGCCAATTGGTGCAGTGTTGGTGGTGGGAACATCGAAAGCTGTTAAAAGTTTAATCGCTGTTAATCCTACTTGTTCTCATGAAGGTTGTACCATTGACTGGAAAGCAAAAGAAAATAAATTTGTCTGTCCCTGCCATGGTGCAGAGTTTGCTCGTGATGGTAAACTCAAACGGAGTCCTGCTAAAAAGCCCCTCAAAACTTACCAAACAAAGATTGAAGCTGGTTCTGTGTTTGTGAAAACAGTTTAAGATGTTCTGAAACCCTGGGTTTCTGACGGAAACCCTTTTTCAATAATCTCTATCAGAGTAAATAATCACTTATTAGCTAGTATTTCCACTAATTTATTTGTATGAAGTAAATACTAAATGAAAAATTAGTTAAATTAAAATTATACGGAAAATGAGTTAAGTCCGTTAAATTTATCATGTATCATCAGGCTAAATCAAAATGCGTTTAGAGCAGTTGCAAGCCTTTTTGGCGATCGCACAAACTGGCAGTTTTCAACAAGCTGCAAAACAATGTGGTGTTACCCAATCTACCATTAGTAGACAAATTCAAGGACTAGAGGCAAATTTGGGGGTAGAACTGTTTCACCGCAGTACTCATGCTAAATTAACTTTAAGCGGTGAACGCTTACTCCCCCGTGTCCAGAAAATTTGTCAAGAATGGGAATCTGCTACACAAGAGTTAACGGACTTAATGGGAGGAAAGCAACCAGAATTATGTATTGCAGTCATTCATTCTGTTTGTGCTTCTTATTTACCACCAGTGTTACAAAAATTTTGCCATGATTACCCAGAGGTACAATTGCGGGTAACATCATTGGGAAGCGATCGCTCGCTAAAAGTTCTCAAAGATGGTTTAGTAGATTTAGCAATTGTTATGCACAATCGCTTTTTAATCACAGGTAAGGAAATGGTGGTAGAAGTGCTATATGATGAACCAATAGAGGTTTTAGTTGCAGCTAATCATCCCCTATCTGAATATGAATCTATCCCTTGGTTAGAATTAATTCGCTATCGTCAAGTAGTATTTAAAGAAGGTTATGGGATGCAGCGTCTCATTCAGGATAAATTTGAAAGTAGGTCAACCAAACTCAGCGCGGCTTTAGAAGTAAATACCTTAGAAGCTTTTCGGGGAGTAGTTCGTCAAGGAGAACTAATTGCTTTACTTCCCCAGTCAGCATTAATAGAATCTAGAAATGATCCTACCCTTGCGGTTCGTCCCTTAGCCGAAAATAACAATTTAGCCGATAATTCTGGTTTGACTCGTCGGGTAGTAATGGTAACCACTCATGACCGTCTTCAGATTCCTCCCATACAACACTTTTGGCAACTTGTCAAGAATAATATTCCCGCAATGACAACTAACTAATGACTAAATTTAGAGAATTTATCCAAAAAATAGGTAGCGGAAATCACACATCAGAAAATTTAACCCGTGATGAAGCGGCCACGGCTACAAGAATGATGTTATTAAATGAAGCTACACCTGTACAAGTTGGCGCATTTTTAATTGCTCACCGTATTAAACGTCCCACGGGAGCAGAATTAGCAGGGATGTTAGACGCTTACTATGAACTCGGTCCGAAGTTGCAATCAATAGGACAACCTGTAATTATTTTAGGTATACCCTATGATGGCAGAACTCGTACTGCACCGATTAATGTGATTACGGCTTTACTATTAGCTGCTGCGGGACAACCTGTAATTATGCACGGAGGAGATCGTTTACCGACAAAATATGGTCTACCTTTAATCGAAATTTGGCAAGGTTTAGGAATAGATTGGACTAGTTTAACACTAGAACAAACCCAGCAGGTCTTTGAAGCCACAGGAATTGGCTTTGTTTACACCCCAAAGCATTTTCCCCTCAATCAAATTTTGTGGTCATATCGTGAGCAATTGGGTAAACGTCCACCATTAGCAACCATGGAGTTAATTTGGTGTCCCTACGCTGGTGATGCTCACATTATTGCTGGTTTTGTTCATCCCCCTACAGAAGCAATGTTTCAAGTGGCTTTAGGGTTACGTGGGGTGAGGAAATATACTTTTATTAAAGGTTTAGAGGGTAGTTGTGATTTACCACGCGATCGCACAGCCATTATTAGCTTATCTTCATTAAATCCAGATGAATTAACTCGGTTACAACTCGTACCCCGTGAATATGGTTTTATAACTAAAAATGTGCCTCTAACTACCACAGCAGAACTAATCAATGATTTGCAAGGGGTTTTGACGGGAAACGCCAGCGAAATGCTGCAAACAGCTTTATGGAATGGTGGTTTTTATTTGTGGCGTAGTGGTATTTCTCCAGATATGCAAGCGGGTATAGATAAAGCTGCTGCATTAATCAGCAGTGGTGTAGTCAAGGCTAAACTTGACGAAATCAGTACGGTGATGTCTGACAGCGAAGCGTGGTGTTAGCCCAGGATATCCAGGATCAAAGGATGTACAGGATGAGGAGGGGGATTTTCTGATGATGTCAATGATTTAAAATGGTGCGTTACGCTGTCGCTAACACACCCTACTAAATAATTTAAGATAGATCTTCCTTATCAAGATCAGGATAACATATTTCAAATCCCTTGTCAACACCTGAAAAGCAAATTTTTCGCGGTTTTTTTGCGTTAATTGTTGTTTTGTGGGGTGATGTCAGAATCAGGATGTCCAGGATGAAAGGATGTACAGGATGAAGATGGGGATTTTACAGCAGTTTCCAATATTCACAAAGTACAGATATTAATAATAAAACTTTTGTGGTGCGGGCATCTTCCCTGCACAAGGTAAAGTTGCTGTATTATATAGCGAACTGCTTGCAGCAGCGCTTCGCTATCGCTATGCTACACCCAAAGTCTTCACCAATGGTGCGCTACGCTGTTGCTAACACACCCTACTATTTGGCTGTTTCCTGTCAACTGTCAACTGTCACCTAATTTCAGATAGTTCTTCCTTATCAAGATGAGGATAACATATTTAAAATCTTTTGTCAATTTTGTCAGAATCAGGATATCCAGGATGAAAGGATGTACAGGATGAAGATGGGGATTTTCTGATGATGTCAATGATTTAATATGGTGCGTTACGAATACAGCTAACACACCCTACTTTTAAAATTTAAGATAGTTCTTCCTTATCAAGATAAGGATAACATATTTAAAATTCTTTGTCAACACCTGAAAATAAAATTTTTCGCGGTTTTTTTGCGTTTTGTTTCCTGTTAACTGTCAACTGTCAACTGATTAAAGGATGTACAGGATGAAGATGGGGATTTTCTGATGATGTCAATGATTTAAAATGGTGCGTTACGAATACAGCTAACACACCCTACTTTTAAAATTTAAGATAGTTCTTCCTTATCAAGATTAGGATAACATATTTCAAATCCTTTGTCAACACCTAAAAATCAAATTTTTCGCGGTTTTTTGCGTCTTGTGATAATTGTAGGTTGGGTTAAGCGACAACGTAACCCAACAAAGTCCTAACAATAAAGTCCCTAAGTTATTGGGTTGAGAAGACCCAACAAAGCTATTAACTAAACAAGAAAGTACCTCCGAACAGGTTTAAACTCGCATTGGTGCTATTAAATCCTGATGTACCGGATAAAGTCATTAATGATTGACCAGTACCAAAACCAGCATTACCAATAATACCATCTCCAATTCGCACTAATGTAGAATTACCTGATGTAATCACATCAAAATTGGCAATACCTGTAAAGTTCAGTTTATCGCCACCGACACCGCGCACAA